>NZ_RBLT01000027.1:0-48353 GCF_003989315.1 Microbacterium sp. HSID17254 | reverse complement strand
CTGACGCATCCGCTGGGCACCGAACTGCACGGCCACGCGGGCGAGCAGCGCCTCCGCCTCGGTCGTCAGCCCGGCGTCGCGGAGCACCTCGGCGCGGTCGAGGTCGCTGATGGCGGTGGCGAGGGCGCTGGTGGCGGCGAACGTCGGCCGGGATTCGGCCATCAGGCGCAGCGCCGACACGAGGTCGCCGCCGAGGAGTGCGGCATAGCCGAGGTTGTGCGTGGCCTCGGCGAGCGAGTCCCGTTCGTCGTGCGCCTCGTAGATCGAGATCGCACGGCGGAGGTCGGCCATGCAGGTGTCCAGCTGATGGCGCTGCATCCGCACCACCGCCCGGTTCATCAGGCAGTTGGCGAGGGCGGGGGTCTCGGCCCCGGTCGCGGCCAGGGCATCGATCGCGGTGGTCAGGCTCGCCTCGGCCTCCTCCATCCGGCCCCCGTGCATGAGGAGGGCGCCGAGCTGCCCGCCGAGGAGGGCGACCGTCTCGGCCTGCAGCCCGTCCCGCGCCAGCGCCTCCCGGCACAGCGCCTCCGCGGCCGCGGGCTCGCCGGTCTGCGCGAGCACGTAGGCGGCCGTCCCGTCGATGCGGGCGCGGAGGTCGGCGTCGTCGGTGCGGGCGGCGGCCTTCTCCAGTTCTCGCCTGGCACGGGTGAACTGCCGGGCGTTGGCCGCCTCGACGCCGCGTCGGTGCAGCGCGCTCGCGGACAGGGGCATCCGTCCAGGATGCCGTGCCGGAGCGGTCGTGCGGAAGGGTGCGAGGGGTCAGAGCCGCTCGTGCGGAGTCGGCAGCGACTTCAGCACGGCGGCGACCGCCTTCCCGGCGACGGCGGGCTTCACCCCCGCGGCCGGGACGGCGCCGAGCTGGGCCGCGACCCGGCCGGCGATGTACGGAGCGGCGAAGGAGGTGCCGCTCCACACCGCGAAGCCGCCGCGGTAGTCGTCCGGGTCGAGCGTCTCGCGCGGCAGCCCGTCGATGTCCGCACGGGTCGCGGCCTGCGCGCCGCCGACGAAGGCGGGCGAGGTGCTGACCACGGCGGCGCCCGGGGCGTACACCTGCACCCAGGGGCCGACGTTCGAGAACAGGGCGACGGAGTGCGCCGACGGGTTCAGGGCGCCGACCGACACGTGCGGAGCGCCCTCGTCGGACGGCAGCCCGTTGTCGGCGCCGGGCCACGGCCACAGCGAGGCGGGGAACGAGGGCCGATCGATCGCGTCGTTGCCGGCTGAGCAGACGACCACGCAGCCGAGCTCTCTGGCCTTCGCGAGCAGCTCGTACAGGGTCCTGCTGAAGAGCCCGTCGGTCGGGGTCTCGTGGTAGTAGCTGAGGGAGAGGTTGAGCACGTCGATCGGGAAGCCGGTTGTCGGGTCCTCGCGGTGCCGCCGCAGCAGTTCCACGACCTGCGCCACGGTCTCCAGGAGCGTGCTCTCGTCGACCACCCCGAGCGCCCCGGCGACGCGGATGGAGAGGATGTCGGCGTCCGGGGCGGCCTGACGCACGAGGCCCGCAATGAAGGTGCCGTGACCGGCCACCGCGTCGATCTCGCCGTCGAGCTGCCCGTACAGGTCGGGGTAGCGTTCGGGGTCGGCGTCGTCCGTGAAGCCCACGGGGACGCCGTCGAGTTCGACGTGCCGGGTGACGATGTCCGACGGCAGCCAGGCGTGCTCGCCGCAGCCGGTGTCGAGGATCGCCACGACCGGTCGTCGTCCGCGCTTCGGAGCGGCGGCTCGAGCCGGAGCGGGGCCGAGCCAGGTGACCGGCTGCCGGGCCCCGCGTCCGGGCTCCAGGTAGTCGTCGCTGCCGCCTCCGCCGGGAGCGGCACCGCGGACGGGATTCGTCCGGGTGAACGGGTTGGTCCGGGTGAACGGGTTCGTCCGGGTGAACGGGTTGAGTCCGACCGGATCGATCGACAGCACGTGCTCCAGGCTGGTCCGCGGCATGGTCGAGCGCGACAGTCGGCGCGCGCGCTGCAGCACCCGCCAGGCGTCGGGCGCCACGGGGGACTCGCCCCTGGTCGGCTCATCCGGCGTGGTCAGGCGCGCCCGCAGGAACCCCGCGACACCCGGGACGAGCTCGCCGTTCCCGATCTCTCGCTCCGGCGACTCCAGCTCCAGCCGCCAGCCGAAGGAGTCCGCGGCATCCCTCAGGGCGCGCAGCTCGCGGTCGTACGCCTCCTCCTCGCCGAGGGCACGCGTGATGAGCAGCCGCTCGGGCAGGTACGCGGTGGGGAACGCGCGGATCCCATCCACCGGTTCCGTGCTGGGGTCGAGGGCGGTGCCGCGGCGGATCGATCCCTCCGCGCGGTCCTGCCAGGTCCATCCCTGGGGCTGCTCCATCGGTCATCCTCTCCGTGGGCATCGCCGGCGACGGCGCCGGCGATGCGGGGTCACAACTCGAACTGCGGGGTCTCCAGGGTGCGGGTCTCGTCGCCGACCGTCGCGGTCAGGCGCACGCGGCTGAGCCCGGACGGCACCTCGTCGAACACGAATCGGCCGGTCTCCGCCGGGGTCGTGCGGCGCTCGCGCTCGCCCTGCAGCAACAGGATCTCCGCGGCGGCGGTGTCCACCCAGCCGTCGATCCGCCGTCGCCCGGACGCGGTCGTCGTGACGTGGAGGAGGATGCTCGTGCTGCCGTCGCTGAACTGCAGGGTGAGGGCGTCGGTCTCGCCGCGGACCGCGCCGAGCTGGCCTTCCACGAGCGTGAGCAGCGCGTACTCGCGGTTGAGCCCGTCCGCGGCGACCGCGGCGACCATCCGGTCGATGAGGCCGGCCGGGACGGGGTCGACCTCTCTCCAGAGGCTGCGCAGGCGGGCGAACAGCCGGGCGTCGTCCTCATCGCTCATGATCGTCCCTCCGTCCGGGTGGCCGGGGCGTCGAGGAGGTCGCGGAGCTTCGCGAGGCAGCGGCTGCGGGTCGGGCCGATGCTGCCGACCGGCATGGAGAGGTCGCGGGCGAGGCGCGCGTAGTCCGGGCGGTCCTCGAAGGCGATCACCCGGAGGAGGCGCTGACAGCGCTCGGCGAGGCGGCGGACGGCGGCCCAGAGTCGGCGGTTCTCGTCGTCGAGCGCGGCGTGCTCCTCGGCGGACGCCTGCTCCGGAAGGAGGGCGTCCAGGTCGTCGGATTCCGCGGTGTCGACGCGACCGACGGCCTTCCCGACCTTCCAGGCCTCGCGGCGGGCGGTGGTCGTGAGCCAGGCCGAGACGGCACGCGAGTCGGCGATGGTGCCGTGGCCGCGCACGAGCTGGAGCCAGGTCGTCTGCACGACGTCTTCCGCGAGGGTGCGTTCGAGGCCGTAGGCGCGCACGACGTGCCAGAGCACGGGCGTCATCAGCCGCACCAGGTCGTCCATCGAGCGGCCGTCGCCATCGCGCCACGCATCGAACAGGTCCGCGGCGCGTTCCCAGCGTGCGCGCCCGTCGTCGGATGCCGGATCGAAGGCGGCGCCGGGGGCACCGTCGATCATGAAGCCCATTGTGATCACACCTACCAGGAGCACGGCAAGGGCTCGGTGATACATGTCGCCGTCCAAGAATTCCGACGGCCGGATCCGTGGTGCGACGCCGCCCTCGCCAGCGTGGAGGGGTGATCGCTCTCGTCGTCGTGCTGTTCCTCAACGCCGGTTTCAACGTGCTCGTCTGGCCGCGGTTCTACAGCCGCGTCGCGAAGGACCCGCGTGCCAGGGACGAGAACGGCAAGGCCACCCCGTTCCTCCGCGTGCACGTCATCCTCATCGCGATCGCGCTGGTGCTGGCCGTGGCCTCCGCGGCGGCGGGGATCACCGTGCTCGCGCTCGCGCCATGAATCGGTGGTCTCCTATCGGCTCTGATGTGACGGCGACCGACATCGATCGCGACCACTGTCCCGGGTGAGCCGCCGGCGAGATGTGTTCAGCTCTACGCGTTAGACGTCTTTGAACAAGACGAGAATCGGGAGAATCGGCACGGCGGTTGTCGCAGGATTGGTTGCTGAAGGGTGATTCGTGCGGATCGGTAGCCTGGGAGCATGCCGGAACTCTTCCGAAGTGCCGCCGGAAGCTTGCAGGAAGCCGGGTGGACGTTTGAGCCGCCGACGTCGATGGAGAACGGCGTTCCCTCCCCGCTGCGCGCGGCACCCGAAACGGTGATCCGCTGGGTGTCCTCGTTCTCACTCCTGTCGAGCTCAGACGAGACGGTGTGGTTCTTGTCCCGCGACGACTACTCGACCGGCGCGGAGGGGGCGTTCGCGTGGAACGAGTGTGAACTGCTGAGCATCCAGGCTGCGACGACGGATGATGAGGCGGTCGCGGTCTCCCGTTTCTGGAGGCGCCACGCACCCATCCTGCTTTCCGTTCGCAACGGATACGAGTACCTGGCGGTGCGAGACGACGGAGCAGTCGTCCACGGTTCCGAGCCAGAGTTCGAAGAAGCGGTCGTCGTGTTCTCTCACTTCGAAGATCTGCTGAGGTACACCACCGCGCGGCCGGCCCGGCGCGACCAGGTCGTCGACATCTTGCTGTTCGGTGCCGCCGACGTCACTGGCCCGACGCCAGGCGAGTAGCGCAGTGTCTCCACCTCAGTCCCCCTCGTACCGGGCGGCGTGCGCGGCCCAGCGAGACTCGACCGGGAGGCTGCGGAGGGCGCGGTTCCCGATCGCGAGGGCGGCGGCGACCACGCAGAGGGCCGCACAGATGAGGATGGTGCCCTGTCGTCCGAGCCCGGCCAGGCCGAAGCCGGCGATGAGCGGGGCGAGCGGCATCGCGCCCATCGCGAGGACCCCCATGGCGCTGTTCGCGCGTCCCAGCAGTCGAGACGGCGTGGCCACCATGAAGTAGCCCATCATCCCCGCGTTGAGGGCGGGGACGAGGAGCACCGTGGCACCGAGGACGGCGGCGACGGTCCACGGTGCCGACGCGAACGACAGCACGACGGCGCCGAGGGCGACCACTGCGAGCCCGCCGATCGTGAGCACGCCCGCCGGGATCCGGGGCACGAGGAGCGGGGCGACGATCGCGCCGACGAGCATCACGGCGCCGATGGCCGCGCTGACGGTTCCGATGAGGAGTTCGGAATGGCCCGCCTGCTGCAGCGCATAGACGGCCGTGGTGATCGCGGCGTTGAAGCCGAGGTTCACGATGGTCATGATGAGCATGACGCCGCCGAGGTCGGGGCGGGACAGCAGCCAGCCGAAGCCCTCGCGGAACTCCCGCCAGGCGTTCGGGCGCGCGGGGGGCGCGCCGCCGTCGTCCTCGTCCAGAGCGCCGACGTCGGCGATGCCCGCGCGCCGGACCTGTCGCCCGAGGAGCCCGGCGGTCACGGCGGCGACGAGGTGGCAGAGGGTCATGACCGCGCCGACGAGCCAGCCGCCCACCCCGAGGAGCAGGCCGCCCAGCGGGCCGCCGGCGAGCTGGAGGGCCGCATCGCGCCCCTGGTTCGCGGCCTGCGCGCGCCCCATCGCGTCGTCCGGGACGATCTCCTTCAGCGCGCTCTCGCCGGCGACGTCGAAGAGGCCGCTCCGCGCGGCCAGCAGCACGTCGATCACGAGGAGGGTCGCGAAGGTGAGGGCGCCGCCGAGGGCGAGGAGGGTGAAGGCCCCGGCCAGCACGATCCCCAGAATCGAGCCGACGAGCATGAGCACGATGCGCCGGTGCCGGTCCGCGATGATCCCGCCCACGAGGGTGAGCAGCACCCGCGCCACCATGCCCGCCCCCGCGATGATGCCGGCCTGTGCGGGGTCGTTCGTGATGACGAGCGCGAGGAGCGGGACGGCGAACCCGAAGAGCGCCGAGGCGAGCCCCTTGCTCGTGTCGCTGACGAGCCAGGTGAGGTAGCGCGTGTTCTGCCACAGGCGGTGCGGCGTGGTCGTCGTGCTCATGGCTCGACGATAGTTCCGCAAGAATAATTGCGCAACGGTTCGTGCGCATTTGCGTGACTAGGATCGGGGAATGGCTGACGACGCGGAGAAGACCTCTCGGGAGGACGCCGCCTTCATGACGTCGGCCATGCTCAAGGCCTACTCGCACCCGTTGCGCCGCCAGATCCTCCGCCTCATCGCGCGCCGCGGCTTCCTGCGCGCCGCGGACATCGCCGGCGCGCTCGACGTGCCGGCCAACAGCGCCAGCTTCCACCTGCGGGTGCTCGCCGAGGCGGGGCTCATCGAGGAGGCTCCGGAGCAGGCCAGAGACCGCCGCGACCGCGTGTGGACGGGACGCAAGGGTGCCCTCACCGTCGGCGGTCCGGAGAATCCGGTCGCGGACGAGGCGCTCGGCGATGCGGTGGTGGCCGCGCTCGCAGAGGACCACGTCGACCTGCTGCGCCGGGTGGTGGCCTGGACGCCCGAGTACGTGTCCGGTCGCACCGCCGAGGTGCATGCGTCGTTCGTGCAGCGCACCATCCGCCTCACGGAGGCCGAGTTCGACGACGTGATGCACAAGATCGATGACGTGCTCTCCGCCGCCGACGACGCGCACGACGACACCGACCCCGCGGGCCGTCACTGGCAGCTGGACATCGTCGTCGCCGACGACACCATCTGACTCACTCGTCTTCGTCGTCGAGGCGCTCGCCGCTGAGGATGAGGATGCGGCGGAGGTGCATCGCCGTCAGCACGCCCGGTCCCATCGAGCTGCGCACGTCGAACGTGCGGTCGTCGACCTTCTCCAGCAGGAGCCGGATCGCGCGCGCCGCCTCCGCGCGGCGGCGATGCGCCGCGCTCGAGGCGGGGTCGTCCTCCGCGATGACGTCGGCGACGGCGTGGCAGGCCGCCGACAACGGCTCGGGCAGCGCCGGATCCAGGGGCATGGCCGCCGGACGCTCCCAGATCGTGTCGGCCGTCGCGTCGGCGATGTCCCGGATGAGGTGCGCGATGCGGTCGAGCGTGGAGAGCTGCTCGTGGATGTGGGCGGTGCCCGCATGCCGGCGTCGCGCGCGCGGGTTGTAGCGGACGCTCTCGTCGGCCTCGGCCAGGGCGGCACGGAGGTCGGCGGTGGTCTCGGCGAGCGCTGCGGCATCGTCGGCCCACTGTGCGGTCTCCGGCGGCCAGGACTCCGAGACCGCGGAGCCGATGTCGTGGAGGTGCCCGGCGAGCTGTCGTCGGAACTCCTCCACCCGCGCCTCGGCCGATCCGATGAGCGGGGCGGGGGCGAAGAGGAGGTTCACCACCAGACCGATGACGATCCCGACCCCCATCTGGGCGAGGTAGCCGAGGGAGTAGTCGTCCGCGTTCTGACCGCCGATGATGAGCACGAACAGCGCCGCCATCGGGACGTACTCCTTGCCGACGCCGAACCAGCCGGTGCCCGAGACGAGAACGCCGAGGCCGACCACGAGGGGGATCGTCCACCACGTCGGCCCGACCGTGAGCACGATCAGCGCGGCCAGACCGATGCCGGTGGCCAGACCGAACAGGGTCTGCAGGCTCGACCGCATGGATCCCATGAGCGTCGGGTACATGCTCACGAGCGCGCCCAAGGGTGCGTAATACGGGTACTCGTCGGTGACCCCCGGCATGTGCGGCGCGATCGTCCACGCGAGCCCGACGGCGAGTGCCGTCTTGGCCACGAGGAGCAGGCGCGCGGGGCGGACGGCCTCACGGAGGGTGCGGGCGAGGTACGAGCGGCGTTCGCGGACGCGCAGGCGCGAGAGGTCGGGAGTCACGTCATCCTCTCCTCGCGGCGGTCGGGTGGTCCTGTCCGGCGAGGATAGGGCCCGCAGGCGGCGTGCGGCCACCGGGTTGCCCCGGCTCGGGTCGCCGGGTAGAGGGCGGCCGAACGCGGATGCCGCGACCGCGCGGGGTGCGCGGCCGCGGCATCCGCGGATTCCGGTCGTCGCGTCAGGGCGTGGCCCGACGGAACGCGAGGAAGGAGACGACGCTGAGGACGGCGACGACCACGAGCCCCCAGAGGGCGAGGCCCACGGCCCCGAGGTCGAGGATGCCGAGCCACACGTCGCCCCACAGCTCGAGCCGTGTCACGAGGAACACGACCCCCACGAGGAGGAGCGCCAGGGCGACGCCGACGATGGTGAGCACCATCGGACCCCAGCTCTTGTAGATCGTCGCGCCGGTGAACCCGACCACGAAGAAGAACAGCGCGAGTGTGAAGTAGACGACGAAGGCGCCGAGCGGGCCGGCCTCCCACAGCCACGGCAGGTGGAACACCCAGCCGTTCACTCCGTACCCGTTCGTGGCCAGCTCGATCGCGCCGCCCAGGAGGAAGAGGATGCCGAGCAGCGCGCTGCCGAGGATCGCGGTCAGCAGCGTTCCGATGAAGAACTCGCGCCGGGTGACGCTCATGGCCTGCGAGAACGGGAAGGTCAGCGTCATGGCCGACAGCCCGATCGCGAAGAAGTACCACAGCGGTGCCTGGCCGCCTCCGCCGTACTTAGGGGCGTCGCCGGGGATCATCGCGTAGATGAGGACCGAGATCACCACGGCCGAGGCGAGGATGATCAGCGGCACCCAGACGAAGGTCTGCCGGTTGATGAGCTGCAGGCGGATGACGTTGAGTGTGCGTCGCATCAGCGGACTCCTTCCGTGGTGGCGTCGGCTCTGGTGCCGGAGCGGGTCTCGGCCTTCTGGGTGAGGCGGACGATGAGCTGCTGCAGCGAGACGGGGGCGAGGTCGAGGCCGGCGGCCCGCACCTCCGCGCGATCATCGGCGGTGAGGGCGCCGAGCACGGTGACGGAGGCGACCCGACCGAGCTCGTCGCGGTGCAGCACCTCGCGATCGCCGACCCAGGCGTCGACCTTCGCGGCATCCCCGACGACGGTCACGGCGCGGTCGCGGACGGCATCCGTGTCCTCGTTGAGGAGGATCTGGCCGTTGTCGATCACGATGACCTTCTCGATGAGGTTCGCGACCTCGTCGATCAGGTGCGAGGAGAGGATGATCGTGCGCGGGTGCTCCGCGTAGTCCTCCACGAGACGGTCGTAGAAGATCTGCCGGGCGACCGCGTCGAGCCCGAGGTACGGCTCGTCGAAGAACGTGATCTCGGCGCGGGAGGCCAGGCCGATGATGACGCCGACCGCGGAGAGCTGCCCGCGGGAGAGCTTCTTGATGGTCTGCTTCATCGGCAGCTGGAACTCCGCGATGAGCTCGTCCGCGAGGGCCTGGTCCCAGTGCGGGAAGAACAGGCGGGCGGCGGCGAACGCGTGCCGCGGGGTCGCATCGTCCGGATACTTCTGGCTCTCCCGCACGAAGCAGATCCGGCCGAGCACATGGGCGTTCTCGTACGGGTGCTCGCCGAACACCTTCACGGTGCCGGAGGATTCGAAGTTCTGGGCCGTGAGGATCGACATGAGTGTCGTCTTCCCGGCGCCGTTGCGGCCGAGGAGCCCGTAGATCGAGCCTCCCTCGAGAGCGAGCGACACGTTGTCGAGCGCCCGCTTCTCCTTGTAGCGCTTGGTGAGGTTCTGCACCTCGATGACGGCGGTCATGCGGGGTTCTTCCCTTCTGGGGTGGGGGCGGATGCGGCGCGCTGCCGGAGCAGGTCCGCGAGGTCTTCCGCGCCGAGGCCCAGCGTGCGGGCCTCCGCGAGGAGCGGGTCGATGTAGCGGTCGGCGAAGGCCGCGCGGCGCTCGCCGAGGAGCAGCTCCCTGGCGCCTTCCGAGACGAACATGCCGATGCCTCGGCGCTTGTGGAGCACTCCCTTGTCGGTGAGCATGGCGACTCCCTTCGCGGCGGTGGCGGGGTTGATGCGGTAGAACGCGGCGAGCTCGTTCGTCGAAGGGGCCTGCGCCTCCTCGGCCAGTGAGCCGTCGAGGATGGAGTCCTCGATCTGCTCGGCGATCTGGAGGAAGAGCGGCTTGCCTTCTTCGATCACGAGTCCTCCGTGGTTGCTGGGTTACTTACTTGACTAAGTAACCACGGAACCGGCCACGGTGTCAACCCCTCTGGATGTGGGCGGGCACAGCTTCGGAGATCTCCGTCGACATGCCGCCCGTCGGTCGGTTCCGGCGGCGTGTCGGCGGTCAGCTCCGAAGTTGTGCACGGGGAGGGGGGTGGGGCGGGCCGCGTACAGTGGGCTGGTGCCGGAGTTCCCCTACAGCCGCCTGCGTCGCTGGCCCGACGTCGAGGCGGACAACCTCCAGGCCCACGATGCGACCGACCTCCTGCTCGTGGAGCGCGCACTCGCGCTCGACGTGCCAGGGGCGGAGACGGTCGTGATCGGTGACGAGTACGGCGCGATCACGCTGGCGCTCACGGCGGCCGGGCGCTCCGGTGTCCGGGTGCATCAGGACCTCTCGACCGGACGCCGCGCCCTCGCACGCAACGCGGAGGCGCTCGGAATCGGCGGGTTCGCGCCGCATGAGCTCGATGCCGATCTGCTCGCCGGAGCGAGACTGGTGCTGCTGCAGCTGCCGAAGGCCCTCGCCGAACTCGAGGAGATCGCCGACGCCGTGGCCCGCTGGGCCGCCCCGGAGGTGGTGCTCGTCGCGGGAGGCCGCGTGAAGCACATGTCCCTCGGTCAGAACGACGTCCTGGCGCGGAGCTTCGCCCACGTGCAGGCGCAGCGCGCCGAGCGGAAGTCGCGGCTGCTCGTCGCCGCTGGACCCCTCCCCGTACCGGAGTCCCCGCCGTTCCCGGTGTCGGCGCGGCACGGCGATCTCGTCCTCGTGGCCCACGGCGGCGCCTTCGCCGGACCCCGTCTCGACATCGGCACCCGCACGCTGCTCGATGTGCTCGACCTCGACGGGAACGATGCCGGCCGCCGCGTGCTCGACCTCGGCTGCGGGACGGGAGCGCTCGCCGTGTCCTGGGCGCGTGCTCGCCCGCAGGACCGGGTCGTCGCCACGGACCGCTCGGCCGCCGCCGTCGCCTCCGCCCGCGCCACCGCGTCGGCGAACGGGGTGGCCGATCGGGTCGAGGTCACCCACGATGATGCGGGCTCGGCGCTCGCCGCGGGGAGCTTCGACACGGTGCTCCTGAATCCGCCGTTCCACCTCGGCGCCAGCGTGCACACCGGCGCCGCGACGCGCCTGTTCGAGGCCGCCGCGCGCCTGCTCCGACCGGACGGGGAGCTGTTCACGGTGTACAACTCGAGCCTCGGCTACCGGGCCGAGCTGACCCGGCTCATCGGCCCCACCGCGCAGCTCCGGCGCACCCCGAAGTTCACCGTGACGCGCACCGTCCGACGCCCGTGAGCATGGTGCGCCGAGATTGCTAGACGCTCGTACTATCCCCCGGTCAGCGCCGGAAACCCGGGCACGTCCGCAGTGCAGGATTTGCCGCTGACCGGCCATTTCGTTACGTTGGTCTGCGGGCCTGACGGCCCATAGACCAGTCCGCGGTCACGTCCTTCCTTCGATGAGCTGTGCGGCGAAGAGGCGTGGGCGTACGGTCGATCCCCTCTGCGGCGGATCCGAAATCCGCCGCCTGTGCCGCCACAGCGAAGACGTCGAACGGCCTCGTGAGGATCACCCGGGCGTGACCGAAGCAGGCTCAGCCACCCGAAGGCCGAGCCGCAGGGGAAACGTGTCCGAAACAGCACTCGAAGCGCGCCATCTGTACAAGGTGTTCGGGAGGAATCCGAGCGCCGCCGTCCGCCGGCTGAAGGCAGGGGAGAGCCGTGCCGCCGTCGCCGACGCGGGGACCGCCGCCGTCATCGACGCCAGCTTCACCGTCAACCGCGGTGAGATCTTCGTCATCATGGGCCTGTCCGGATCGGGCAAGTCCACCATCATCCGCATGCTCAACGGGCTGCACGACATCACCGCGGGCACCGTCACCGTGGGCGGCGACCCGATCACGGGCATTCCGGCCGCCCGCCTGCGGGAGATCCGCCGCGACCGCATCTCGATGGTGTTCCAGCACTTCGCGCTGCTGCCGCACCGCACGGTCGCCGCGAACGTCGCCTACCCGCTCGAGCTCAAGGGCGTCGGCAAGGCCGAGCGCCAGGCCAAGGCCGAGGAGATCCTCGCCCTCGTCGGGCTCGAGGGTCAGGGCGACAAGCTGCCGTCCGAGCTGTCCGGCGGCATGCAGCAGCGCGTGGGCATCGCCCGCGCCCTCGCGGCCGACAGCGACATCCTGCTCATGGACGAGGCCTTCAGCGCGCTCGACCCGCTGATCCGCCGCGAGATGCAGGAGCAGCTCCTGGAGCTGCAGCAGAAGCTCCAGAAGACCATCGTCTTCATCACGCACGACCTCAACGAGGCCATGTTCCTCGGTGACCGCATCGCCGTCATGCGCGACGGCCGCATCGTGCAGATCGGCACGCCGGAGGACATCCTCATGGACCCGGCGAACGACTACGTCGAGCAGTTCGTGCAGGACGTCGACCGTGCCCGGGTGCTCACCGCCGCCAACGTGATGGAGCGTCCGCGCCCCGTCGTCGCCGAGTCGGCCGGTCCTCGCACCGCGCTCCGCCAGATGCGCGACGCCTACATGTCGGCGACCTACGTGGTCGGCAAGGATCGCCAGCTCGTCGGCGTGGTCACCGACCGCGACGCCGTGAAGCTCGTGCGGCAGGGCGCCACGCGCCTCGACTCGATCATCAAGCCGGTGCTGCAGAGCGTGCGCGAGGACGACGTCCTCATGAACCTGTTCGTCCCCGCCGTCGAGTCGCCGCTGCCCCTCGCGGTGACGGATGCCGACGGCCGCCTCGCGGGAGTGATCCCGCGCGTCACCCTGCTCGCGGCGCTCGGTCCCGGGCCCGGAGCGACCGAGGAGATCCTGCTGCCGATGACCCCCATGCCCCAGGCCGAGATCGACGCCGTGCTCGACGACGGATGGACGGCCGAGCCCGGCCCTTCGACGAGCTCAGGGACCCAGGGTGGGTTCGGGTCAGAGGCACAGGGTGGCTTCGGCTCAGAGGCACAGGCGGAGGAGGTGCGCTGATGGACGGTTTCCGCATCCCCGTGGGCGACTGGGTCGCCGCCGGCGTCGACTGGATCACCGCCAACCTCGACGGCCTGCTCGACGCGGTCTCGTTCGTGGTGAGCTTCCTCGTCGACGGTCTCACCCGTCTGCTCCTCACGCCGCACTTCGCCGTGATCATCGTGATCGCGGCGCTGATCGCCTGGCTCGTGCGCTCGTGGCAGCTCGCCATCGGCACGATCCTGTCGTTCGGGCTCATCGTCGCCATGGACCTCTGGGTCCCGGCGATGCAGACGCTCGCCCTGGTGCTCGTCGCCGCCGTCGTGGCCGTGCTGATCGCGGTGCCGCTCGGCATCTGGTCGGCGCGCAATGCGACCGTGCGCGCGACGCTGAAGCCGGTGCTCGACTTCATGCAGACCATGCCGGCCTTCGTGTACCTGATCCCGGCGATCGTGTTCTTCGGCATCGGTGTGGTGCCCGGACTCGTCGCCACCGTGATCTTCGCGCTGCCTCCCGGCGTGCGCCTGACCGAGCTGGGCATCCGCGGCGTCGACGCGGAGACCGTCGAGGCCGGACACGCCTTCGGAGCGACGCCGGGGCAGATCCTCCGCGGCATCCAGCTCCCGCTCGCGATGCCGACCATCATGGCCGGCGTCAACCAGGTCATCATGCTCGCCCTGTCGATGGCGGTCATCGCCGGTATGGCCGGTGCCGACGGCCTCGGGAAGATGGTCGTCGAGGCGATCTCGACGATCAACATCCCCAAGGGCGTCGAAGCCGGACTGGGCGTCGTGCTCATCGCCGTGTTCCTCGACCGGGTGACCGCCGCTCTGGGCGCGCCCGGCGAGAATCGCTCCTCGCTCCTCGGCATGCTGAAGGGTCGCGGTTCGTCCCGGCCCTCCGCCCCCGTGGCGTCGGAGTCCGCAGCCTCCGCGCCCGCCGAGGAGGCTGCGACCGAATCCGAGCTCGCCCGCGCCTGAGCCGCCGCGTCCCCGTTTCCGTCCCACCCCGCTACGTACGGTGCGGGACGGAAATGGGGCGCTGGGGCGCGGATCCCGGCACGGTTTCGATCCCGGCACAGCTGTCCCGCGGCCTCGTCCGCACCTCCTGAATCACATACGGAACGCAAGAGAGAGAGTCACATGAAGAAGAAGATCCTGACCATCACCGCCCTCGGGGCTGCCGCAGCGCTCACCCTCGCCGGATGCAGCGGCGACGGCGCCGGTGGCACGAGCGGCGGCGGCGACGGTGCCGAGGACAAGGGCACCATCACTCTCGGGTTCCTGCCCTCCTGGACCGACGGCCTCAGCACCGCCTACCTCCTCCAGGACCAGCTCGAGAAGATCGGCTACACGGTCGAGATGAAGACGCTCACCGAGGCCGGCCCGCTCTACACCGGGCTCGCACAGGGCGATGTCGACATGTACCCGTCGGCGTGGCCGGAACTCACCCACGCCTCCTACATGGACAAGTACGGCGACGACATCGAAGACCTCGGCACGTACTACGAGAACGCCAAGCTGACCCTCGCGGTGCCGGAGTACTCCGAGCTCACCTCGATCGAGGACCTCGCGGGCAAGGGCGCCGACTTCGACGGCAAGATCTACGGCATCGAGCCGGGTGCGGGCCTGACCGCCCAGACCCAGAAGATGATGCCCGAGTACGGCCTCGACGGCGAGTACGAGCTCGTCACCTCGTCGACCGCGGCGATGCTCACCGAGCTCAAGACCGCGACCGACAAGAAGGAGGACATCGTCGTCACGCTGTGGCGTCCGTTCTGGGCCAACGACGCCTTCCCCGTGAAGGACCTCGAAGACCCGAAGGGCGCCATGGGCAAGGCCGAGGGCCTGCACTTCC
Organism: Microbacterium sp. HSID17254; assembly: GCF_003989315.1. Classification (NCBI taxonomy): domain Bacteria; kingdom Bacillati; phylum Actinomycetota; class Actinomycetes; order Micrococcales; family Microbacteriaceae; genus Microbacterium; species Microbacterium sp. HSID17254. Next base: position 33,713 of record NZ_RBLT01000027.1, on the reverse strand, counting down.
TCGGCACCGCGGGGTTCGCGGACGAGTTCCCCGAGGCGGCGGAGCTGATCGAGAAGATCAAGCTCGACGACGAGCAGTACGGCGCGCTCGAAGACCTCGTGGTCAACGAGTACGGCGAGGGCAAGGAAGCCGACGCGGTCGACGCCTGGCTCGAGGAGTACGGCGACCAGTTCGACTGGACCGTCACGAGCTGACACCCGTCGCATGTCTCGAAGGAGGGTCTCCCGCAGCGGGAGGCCCTCCTTCGTCGTGGGTGACCCCACTTACATTCGGGGGCGGAAGGTGGAAGCATGGCGCGAAACCGGCGGGTCGACCGGCCCGCGGATGGGGGGACACGACCATGTGCACAGGACTGAGCTTCACGACCGCCGACCACTACTTCGGGAGGAATCTCGATCTGGAGTTCTCGTACAACGAGACCGTGACCGTCACACCGCGGAACTTCCCGTTCCCGTTCCACCGGCTGCCGTCGATGCCGACGCACCACGCGATCATCGGGATCGCGACGATCGCCGACGGCTACCCGCTCTACTACGACGCGGTCAACGAGAAGGGGCTCGGCATGGCGGGGCTCAACTTCCCGGACAACGCGCACTACCCGGCGCCGGGGTCGGGGGACACCGAGGTCACCCCGTTCGAGTTCATCCCCTGGGTCCTCGGGCAGTTCGAGACGGTGGCCGAGGTGAAGGAGGCCCTGCGGTCGGTGAACCTCGTGGACATCGACTTCAGCCCGGAGTTCCCGCTGTCCCCGCTGCACTGGATCATCGCCGACAAGAGCGCATCGATCACGGTCGAGAGCGTGCGCGGCGGCCTCAAGGTCTACGACAACCCGTGGGGCGTGCTCACGAACAACCCCACGTTCGACATCCAGAGCTTCCGGCTCAACGACTATCAGCACCTCTCGAAGCGGCAGCCGGAGAACACGTTCGCCTCGGACGTGCCGATGGACCTCTACAGTCGCGGCATGGGCGGGATCGGGCTGCCGGGAGACCTGTCGTCGTCGTCCCGGTTCGTGAAGGCGGTGTTCACGCGCATGAACTCGGTGTGCGGGACGTCGGAGTCGGAGTCGATCAGCCAGTTCTTCCAGATCCTCGGCTCTGTCGCCCAGCAGCGCGGGTGCGTGCAGGTCGGCGACGAGGAGAAGTACGAGATCACCATCTACTCGTCGTGCGCCAACACGGCGACGGGCGTGTACTACTACACGACCTACGAGAACAGCCAGATCACCGGTGTGGACATGCACAAGGAGGATCTCGACGGCTCCGAGCTCGCGGCATACCCGCTCGTGAAGGGGCAGCAGATCGCGATGCAGAACTGATCTCCACTCCGCGCAACCCCCTCATCGGGAGGGCGGCCGCGGCGTAGCCTGTGGCCGTGGACGGGTTCGCGGCGGTCGACTTCGGGTTCGCCCGCGAGGTCCTGCAGCGGGGCATCGCGGCGCTGTACCTCGTCGCGTTCGTCTCGACGCTCAACCAGTTCCGTCCGCTCCTCGGTGAGCACGGACTCCTGCCCGCGCCCGTGCTGCTGGACTGGGTGGCGCAGAAGCGCGAGCGCCGGAAGCTGCTGCACCCCACGCTCTTCACCCGCGTCCGCTACACCGACCGGCGTCTGGTCGCGCTGTCCTGGGCGGGGATCGTCATCGCTGCCCTGCTCATCGCCGGGGTGCCCCAGCTCGGGCCGCCGTGGGTGCCGATGCTCGCCTTCCTCGCCCTGTGGTTCGGCTACATGTCGGTGGTGAGCATCGGGCAGACCTTCTACTCGTTCGGGTGGGAGATGCTGCTGCTGGAGGCGGGGTTCCTCGCGGCCTTCCTCGGCTCGAACGACCAGCCGCCGCCGACCGTGGTGATCGTGCTGTTCTGGTGGCTGCTGTTCCGGCTGGAGTTCGGCGCCGGGATGATCAAGATCCGCGGCGGACGGGAGTGGCGCGACCTCACCGCGATGACCTTCCACCACGAGACCCAGCCGATGCCCGGGCCGCTGAGCCGCCAGGCGCATCTGCTGCCGCGGTGGTTCCACAAGCTCGAGGTCGTCGGGAACCACGTCGCGCAGCTCGTGGTGCCGTTCTTCCTCTTCGCCCCGCTGCTGTCGCTGTGGCTCCCCGACAGCGGTGGCTGGGCCCCTGAGCTTGTCGAAGGGGTCGCGTGGGTCGGTGCCGTCGCCGCCGGCATCGTGATCGCGACGCAGCTGTGGCTCGTGCTCACCGGGAACTTCGCGTGGCTGAACTGGGCGACGATCGTGCTCGGGTTCTCCGCGATCGGCCTCCCCGGCATCGGGACTCCGGAGCGGACGCCGGAGACCTCGCTGCCGTGGACGGTGTCCGGCATGCCGCTGTGGTGGGTCGTGGTGACCTCGGTGGTCGGCGTGCTGTTCGTCGTGCTGAGCGTGCCCGCCGTGCGCAACCTCTTCGCGCGACGACAGCTCATGAACGCGAGCTTCCACCGCTGGCAGCTCGCCAACGCCTACGGAGCCTTCGGCACGGTCACGCGGGAGCGGATCGAGATCGTCGTGGAGGGGTCGGACGATGAGGAGGGCCGGCACTGGCGCGAGTACGAGTTCCGCGGGAAGCCCGGGGACGTGCGGCGGATCCCGCGGCAGTTCGCCCCGTATCACCTGCGGCTGGACTGGCTGATGTGGTTCCTGCCGCTCGGGCACTCGCTGGACGACTGGTTCTCCGTGTTCCTCGTGCGGCTGCTGGAGGCGGATGCCCCGACGCTGCGGATGCTGCGTGTGGACCCCTTCCACGGCGAGCGGCCGCGGTGGGTGCGCGCCGTGTCGTACCGCTACCGCTTCACGACCCGCGCCGAGCACCGTGCCGACGGCGCCGTCTGGGTCCGGACCGGTCGCCGTGTGGTGCTCGGTCCGGTCGGCCTCCGCTGACTTCGAGTCGCGCACTGTGCGGCAAATCCCGGCCGGATGGAGCCATTCAGGCGATTCGAACGGCCGCCGAGCGCGGCGAAACGCCCCGGCCGGGGAGAGTCCCCGGTCGGAGCGTTCCGTCTCGCTGAGCGTCGATCAGCTGACCTTCTTCCGGTACGAGATGATCGCGAACACGTAGGCGACTACGAGGATCCCGACGCACCAGGCGAGAGCGACCCAGATGTCGGACCCGACCGGCTCCCCCGCGAACAACGCCTGGATGGTGTCGACGATCGAGGTCACCGGCTGGTTCTCGGCGAACCACTGCACCGGTGCCGGCATGGTGTCGGTCGGCACGAACGCCGAGCTGATGAACGGCAGGAAGATCAGCGGATACGAGAAGGCGCTCGCGCCGTCGACCGTCTTGGCGTTCAGGCCGGCGATGATCGCCAGCCACGTGAGTGCCAGCGTGAACAGCATCAGGATGCCGATCACTCCGAGCCAGGCCCAGACGCTCGCGCCGGTGCGGAACCCCATGAGGAACCCGACCCCGAAGATGATCGCGAGGGTGATGGCGTTCGCGGTGAGCGACGTCAGCACATGGGCCCACAGCACGCTCGACCGGGCGATCGGCATGGAGTGGAACCGTTCGAAGATGCCGCTCTGCATATCGGTGAACAGCCGGAACGCCGTGTAGGCGATACCCGACGCGATCGCGATGAGCAGGATGCCCGGCAGCAGGTAGTTCACGTAGTTCTCGGCGCCGGTGCTCTGCTGGAGAGCGCCGCCGAAGACGTACACGAACAGGAGCATCAGAGCGATCGGGGTGACCGCGGTGGTGATGATCGTGTCGGGGCTGCGGAAGATGTGCCGCATGGAGCGGCCGGTGAGCGTCGCCGTGTCGGCGGCGAAGTGCGTGGTCATGCTGCCTTCTCCTTTCCGGATGAGGGGCCGATGAGGGTGAGGAAGATCTCCTCGAGGGTGGGCTGCTTCTCGACGTACTCGACCTTCGCGGCCGGAAGCAGCCGCTTGAGTCCGGCGAGCGTGTCATTCGCGATGATGCGGCCCTCGTGCAGGATCGCGATGCGGTCGGCCAGCTGCTCCGCCTCGTCGAGATACTGCGTGGTGAGCAGCACGGTCGTGCCACCGCCCGCGAGCTCCTTCACGACGTCCCACACCTCGATGCGCGACTCGGGGTCGAGGCCCGTGGTCGGCTCGTCGAGGTAGATGACCTCGGGGTCGCCGACCAGGCTCATCGCGATGTCGAGCCGGCGTCGCATCCCCCCGGAGTATGTGCCGACCTTGCGGCCCCCGGCCTCGGTGAGCCGGAAGCGCGCGAGGAGCCGATCGGCCACCGCACCGGCGTCGGGGAGATGCCGCAGCTTCGCGACCAGCACCAGGTTCTCGCGTCCGGTGAGGATCTCGTCGACCGCGGCGAACTGCCCGGTGAGGCTGATGCGCTCGCGCACTCCGACCGGGTTCGCCGCGACGTCGATGCCCTGCACCGTCGCGGTGCCCGCGTCGGCCCTCAGCAGCGTGGAGAGGATGCGCACCATGGTGGTCTTGCCCGCGCCGTTCGACCCGAGGAGGGCGAAGATCGATCCCCGCTCCACCTCGAAGTCGACGCCGCGCAGCACGTGCAGATCCTTGTACGACTTCTCGATGCCGTGCACCGAGAGGGCTGGCGTCGTCATGACTCGTCCTCCTTCTTCCTCGCCTCCGCGACCGCCTTGTTCAGCCGCGCGCGCTCCTTGTCGACCCACTGCGTGCCGCCGTAGGCCTCGGCGTAGTTCTCGGCGAACTCCACGGGGTCGTCGCCGATGATGTCGTCGATCGGGGTGCCGTCGATCGCGGCGCGCTCCCACAGGTCGGCGAGGTCGAGGAAGATCTGCACGAGGGTGTCCCCGTCGGTGATCCCCCCGTAGTACATCGTGTAGCGGTGCTGGGCGTTGGCGACCGTGCGGTACGGCTCCGGCAGAGCCTCGATCCGCGCCTTCGCCTGCTTGTACTGCTTCTTCTGCTCGAGCGATCCGGTGAGCGCTTCGATCCACTTCGCGGCCATGTCAGTTCTCCTTGTTCGTGGTGTTCGTGCTGAGTCGTTCGATGTGCGTGCGGAGGAAGTCCCAGGTCGTCCAGAACTCCTCCAGCTCCTGTCGGCCCTGCGCGTTCAGGGTGTACACCTTGCGGGGCGGGCCCTTCTCGCTCGGCACCTTCTCGACGTCGACGAGCTTCTTCTGCTCGATCCTGACCAGCAGGGCGTAGACGGTGCCTTCCGCGGTGTCGGTGAAGCCGTGCTCCCGCAAACGCGTGGTGATCTCGTATCCATAGGCCGGCTGCTCGGCGAGGAGGGCCAGCACGATGCCCTCCAGGGTTCCCTTGAGCATCTCGGTCATCTGCTTGCCCATCGGTCCCTCCTCTCGTTCCTGTGTCTTCCGTTCGGTACTCAGTGTTGCTGGGTACCGGTACAAAGTAACACTGAGTACCGGTACTTAGCAACACCGAATACTGAACTTTCTCATCCCTCTTTTCCGCCGAGACCCCGGGTACGCGGCGAGACCCCGGGCGACAGACGCAGAAACCCCGGGGTGTCGACGACAACCCGGGGTCTCGGCAGAAAGAAGAGGAGGGCGCATCGGGATCCCGATGCGCCCTCCGGCGTGCGCCCGGGGTGAAAACGAGGGGTGAATTCCCCCGGTTCGGCCGGGGGGCTCCGTGGCGGCCGGGCAGGCTGGCGGAGGCCCGGACCGAGTCCACCCTGCCCGAAGGGTGCTCGGCGGTCGCCTGAGGGGGCGGGGGCTTCCGTGTGCGCGGATGCGTGCCGGAACGCGATGAATGGGGAGAGCAGTCATGGGATTCCGTGTTGCCCGCAAGGACCGCACGTCCGATGGCCTTCCGCCGGAGCGGCACAGCCGCTGGCGAGGCCGGACGAAGAGGCTGATCGGCGGTGCCGTGAGCACGGCGCTCGTCGCGTCGTCGATGGTCGTCATCGGCGGGACGCTGACCGCCGCACCGGCCGCCGCAGCGGAGCCGTTCCTCTGCACGCCCGGAGCGGTGTACGTGCAGAGCGCCACCGAGGTGCGCGAGTTCGCCGTGAACGAGCAGGGCGGCGCCCCCGGCGACGGCGGCACGCTCAGCTCCATCAACCTCGGCGCGAACCACTCCAACAACGCCCTCGGGCTCTCGTCGAGCGGGCGGTACGCCTACACGGTCACCAACGCCGCCGGTACCAAGACGCTCGCCAAGCATGACCGCGTCACCGACACGACCGCGCAGACGACGTTCACGCTGAACTCCTCGGTGCTGCGCGGCGCCGTGCACCCCGTGACGGGCGTCTACTACTTCGCCAGCGGCACGGTGAACGGCGCCATCAACCTCTACGCGTGGAACGAGGACGTCACGCCGCAGACCTACACGCAGGTCGGAACCCTCCGTCCGACCACGGGCAGCAGCGCGTTCGGCGCCAACGGCGACATGGCCTTCAGCGCCTCCGGTCAGCTCGTGCTCGTCGCCGACAACTTCATCTACTCCTCCGACCTCCCGGCCACGCTCGAACCCAGCACCGCGACGATCGACGCCAAGCAGGTGCACGACATGGGCGCCGGCGTGCAGGGCAACGGCATCGCCTTCGGAAACCTCGGCCACATCTTCGTCTCGGTCTCCGGTGGCGGCAACCGCATCATCGAGGTCGATCTGCCGCGCGGGGAGACGGTCAACTCGACCCAGCTCGGCACCTTCTCGCCGACCGACATGGCGAGCTGCACGTTCCCGAACACACTGACGCTGAAGAAGGACCTCCCCGAGGGCCGTCACGCGGCGACCGATCAGTTCGGCCTCCGGGTGCAGTCGCCGGCCGGCTACCAGGTCGCGCAGACCGACGCTGTCACCCGCGGCGACCGCTCCGGTCTGCAGCCGGACTACGCCGGCCCCGTCTTCACGAATCAGGGCGACACCTTCCGGCTCTCCGAGTCGGCGGCGGGCTCGACCGACCTCACGAAGTACGACGCCTCCCTCGTCTGCCGGCAGGTGAACGCCGACGGCTCGACCACTCCGGTGGCCGTCACCGCGGACGGGCAGGTCACCCAGCCGGCCGGCCCGCTCGGCACCGACGTCACGTGCACCTACACGAACGTCCGCCTCGCGCCGGATCTCGCTCTCCGCAAGACCTCCGACCCCGCCGACGGCACTGCGGTGCAGCCCGGCCAGCGACTGACCTACACGGTGCAGGCCGAGAACACCGGTAACACCCGCCTCGACCCGGTCACCGTGACCGACGACCTGTCGGGTGTGCTCGCCAACGCCGAGTACCAGGGCGACGTGGCGACGGCGATCGACGGTGACCCGGTGTCGTCCGGCGCCGCCACCGTCACGGGCGACGGCCTGGCCTGGACCGGCGCCCTCGAGCCCGGGCAGGTGCTCACGATCACCTACTCCGTCGTCGTCGACGAGGGCGTGGAGGGCGAGCGCATCGCCAACCGCGTCACCGCATCCGGCACCCCACCCGGGGGCCTGCCCCCGACGACCCCTCCGGCCGTCACCACCGAGCACCCGGTCGCCGGCTTCGAGGTCGCGAAGACCTCTGACCCCGCCGCAGGCACCGTGGTGGAGCCGGGCCAGACCATCGAGTACACCGTCACCGGCACGAACACCGGCGCGACCGTCCTCGACCCGGTGACCGTCACCGACGACCTCTCCGGCGTGCTCGCGAACGCCGCGTTCAACGACGACATCACGACCACGGTCGGCGGCACGACCGTGACCACGGGCGGTGCGACCCTGACCGGGAACGACCTCGCCTGGACCGGAACGCTCCAGCCCGGACAGACCGTGACGATCACGTACTCGGTGACCGTGGGCGACGACACCTCCGGCAAGATCCTGCGCAACAGCGTGAACGGATCGGGCACCCCGACCACCCCGAACCCGGGCGACCCGACCGGGCCGCAGGTTCCCGGTGAGCCGATCGTCCCGCCGACGGTCACCACCGAGCACCCCGTGATCGGCTCCGGCTTCACCATCTCGAAGTCGGCCGACCCCGCCTCCGGCACGGCCGTGTCCGCGGGCGACACCATCACCTACACGATCACCGGCACCAACACGGGTGACACCGACCTCGATCCCGCGGAGATCGTCGACGACCTGTCGGGCGTGCTCGGCTCCGCCGGCTACAACGACGACGTCACGGCCGACCGTGGCTCCGTGCGGGTCGCCGACGCCACCCTCACCTGGACCGGGGCCATCCCGCGCGGGGAATCGGTCACGATCCGCTACACCGTGACGGTGGACGCGGGTGTCGAGAAGGCCCTGCTGCACAACGTCGTCACCGGATCGGCCACGCCGCAGATCCCGGTCGACCCCGCCGACCCCTCCGGGGCGAAGACCCCGGGGACCCCGATCGTCCCGCCGGCGGCGGAGACGGAGCACCCGGTCGTCGATACGGGCTTCGAGGTCTCGAAGTCGGCCGACCCGGCCTCCGGCACCGCCGTCCGCGCGGGCGACACCCTCACCTACACGGTCTCGGGCGTCAACACCGGCAACACGGTCCTCGACCCCGCGACCATCGTCGACGACCTCTCGGCCGTCCTCGCGAAAGCGGAGTACGGCGGCGACGCGAAGGCCTCGTCCGGATCCGTCGCGCTCTCCGGCACCACGCTCACCTGGACCGGGACGCTCGCTCCCGGCGACCGCGTCGACATCACCTACACGGTGACGGTGGACGAGGATGCGACCGGCGTGCTGCTCCGCAACACGGTGTCCGGTGAGGGCACCCCGCTGATCCCGACCGACCCGACCGACCCGGAGAGCCCGACCACGCCGGGCACCCCGGTCGAGACCCCGCCGGCGACGACGGAGCACCCCGTCGCGACGCCCGGGTTCACCGTCACCAAGACGGCCGACCCGGAGACGGGCACGCGCGTCGACCCCGGCAGCGTGATCACGTACACCGTGACCGGCCGCAACACGGGCGACACCGTCCTCGACCCGGTCGAGATCGGCGACGACCTGCGCGCGGCGCTGGCACACGCGTCGTACAACGACGACGTGTCCGCCACCCGCGGCGACGTCCGCGTGGCCGACGGCGCCCTCTCGTGGAACGGCGTGCTGCGCCCCGGCCAGGACGTCGTGATCACCTACTCGGTGACCGTCGACGCCACCGCCGGCGGCGAGACCATCGCGAACACGGCGACCGGAGAGGCGACCCCGCTGATCCCCGCCGACCCGAGCGACCCCGAGAGTCCCACGACTCCCGGCACGCCGATCACGCCGCCGCCGTCGAGCACGGAGCACCCCGTGAACGAACCCGGCTTCACGTTCGCCAAGACCGTCGACCCCGCCGCCGGTACCGCTGTCGACCCCGGTGACGTGCTCACCTACACGCTGACCGCGGCCAACACGGGCCAGACGGTGCTCGACCCGGTGACGATCACCGACGACCTGTCCGGTGTGCTGCCGTACGCGACGTTCAATGCGGACGCCGTGGCGAGCATCGCAGGTGCTTCTGCGGATCCCGCGACCCTGGACGGCACCGAGCTGTCGTGGACGGGAGCGCTCGCGGTCGGCCAGACCGTGACCGTCACCTACTCCGTGACCGTGAGCGCCGAAGGTGTGGGCACCGTGATCGAGAACGCGGCGTCCGCGACGGCGACCCCGCCGGGGGGATCGACGATCACGCCGCCGCCCGGTGTCACGACCAACCCGGTCAACGAGCCCGGATTCTCCGTCTCGAAGAGCGTCGACCCGGCTGCGGGCACGGCGGTCGACCCGGGCAGCGTCCTCACCTACACGGTGACCGGAGTGAACACGGGCGAGACGGCTCTCGACCCCGTCACCATCGCCGACGACCTCTCCGGAGTCCTGGCGCACGCGGAGTACAACGACGACGCGACCGCGACGATCGGCGGCACGGCGACGACCGCGCCGACGGTGGCCGAGGACCGGCTGTCCTGGACGGGTGCGCTGCAGGTCGGCGAGAGCGTCACGATCACGTACTCGGTGACCGTGCGCGCGGATGCGGGCGGTGCCGTCCTTGAGAACTCGGCCTCCGGCTCGGCGACTCCGCCGGGCGGGGTGCCGCCGATCGAGACACCGCCGGCGACCACCGAGAACCCGGTCAACGAGCCCGGCTTCGCGCTGCGCAAGTTCGCCGATCCCGCGTCCGGCACCCGGGTCGACCCGGGCAGCGTCGTCACCTACACGGTGACCGGCGTGAATACGGGGGAGACGGCGCTGGCTCCGGTCCGCATCCTCGACGACCTGTCGGGCGTGCTCGCCCACGCCGCCTACAACGGCGACGCGACGGCGACTCTGAGCGACGGCCCCGCGCCTGAGCCCGTCGTCGCGGACGACGAGCTCACCTGGGCCGGTGACCTCGCGGTCGGCCAGCGTGTCACGATCACCTACTCGGTGACCGTGCACGGCGACGCCGGCGGTGCGATCATCGCGAACACCGTCGAGGGCACGGCCACGCCTCCCGGCGGCGCCGAGCTGACCCCGCCGCCGGTGACGACGGAGAACCCCGTCGGCATTCCCGGCTTCACGTTCGTCAAGTCGTCCGACCCCGCGTCCGGCTCCGCCGTCGCGACGGGCAGCGTCGTGACGTACACGCTCACCGGCACCAACACCGGCGAGACGGGTCTGGACGAGGTCGTCGTCACGGACGACCTGACCGGAGTGCTGCGGCATGCCGACCTCCGCGGCACGGCGACCGCCACGGTGGGTGACCGTGCGGTGGCCGCGCCGACGATCGACGGCACGACGCTGCGCTGGACCGGCAGCCTCGCCGAAGGTGAGCGCGTCGTGATCACCTATGCGGTGACCGTGCACGCCGACGCGGCAGGGGCGACGCTGCGGAACGTGGCCACCGCCTCGGCCACGCCGCCGGGCGGGGAGACGATCACCCCGCCGACGAGCACGACCGAGAACCGGGTGCTGACGCCGCTCGCCCTCACTGGCGGACAGTTGGCGCCGTGGATCCTCGGCCTCGCGATCGCCCTGCTGATCGGCGGCGCGGTGCTGCTGCTGGTGCGACGTCGCCGCATGCAGAGCTAGCGGTTCCCGAAGAAGGCCCCGCCCGTCGTCTCCGACGGGCGGGGCCTTCGTCATCCCGGGAGGAGTCCGTGCCGGGCGGCCTGCTCGAGCGCCTCCGTGCGGTTGGCCACGTCGAGCTTGCGGTAGATGCTCCGGAGCTGCGTCTTCAGGGTGTTCGGCGAGATCCGCAGCTCCGCGGCGATCTCGGGCAGCGGCGCCCCCGTGGTGAGTGCGTGCAGCACCACCTGCTCCCGCGAGGAGAGCTTCGGGCGCGCCGCGAACGACGGCAACGCCGAGCGGGTGGGCAGCGGCGGGTCGCCGACCGGAGCGAGGTCGGCCCGGATGGCGGCGAAGTCCTCGGCACCGAGCAGGGCCAGCGGAGTGCGCAGGTCCCGGTCGGCGAGCTGGGCGTGCAGCGCCTCGGTCACGGCCTGCGCAGCGGCGGGACTGACGCGGTGGAGCGCCGCACTGTGCACCGCGGCGGCCTCCGCGCGCTCGCGGGAGGTCGTCGGCTCGAGGCGCGTCGCGGCGAGCAGCCGCACCGCATCCGGAGCGCGACCGTCGATCAGGGCGATCCTGGCCCGTTCCAGGAGGGTGCCGAAGCGGTCGGTCCCGGCGTCGCGCTGCTTGATGCCGCGCGCGGCACGGACATCGCCGAGCGCCAGGTGCAGCAGGATCCGGGGGCGGCTCAGCGCCTGGCGCGCCGACGTCGACCCGGCCTCGCGCCCGCGCATCCGGGCGAACGACTCCAGCCGCTCCAGTCCGCCGGCGGCCTCGCCGTCGTGCAGCGCGATCCACGCCTCCACCGCCGCCATCGTCGTCCAGTGCTCGCTCGTCGCCCGGTGCGGCAGGAAGGCGCGCACGTGCTGCTTGGCCGCAGCGAGGTCGCCCTCCTCGACCGCGAGCATCGCCTCCGCGACGCGGTAGAACGTGCCGCGGTACCCGTCCAGCAGCGCGGGGTCCCACGAGCCGTCCCGGATGATCTCGACGTAGTGCCGCGCCTCCGGGAGGTCGCCGTTGAGGGCGTGGATCCCGCTGAGCAGGCTCACGGCGTGGAAGGCGTTTCCCGTGCCCTGGGACGCGGCGAGGGCGGCGGCCTCGGCGAAGAGGCGGAGGGCCTGCTCCCGGCGACCGCCGTAGTACAGCGAGATCCCGAGGTGCGTGCAGAGCAGCGGCATCTCGATCGCGTACTGCTCCCACTGCGACTCCGAGGTCTCCGTGTACAGCGCGAGCGCGCGGGCCGCGACCTGCCCGGCCCGCTCGGGCATCCCGACCACCCGCAGCGCCGCGCTCTCCGCGGTCCAGATGAACAGGCGCTCCGTCGGCGAGAGGGCGCTCCGCCGGGCGTTCGCGGCGGAGATCGCCATCCGCAGCAGCTGCAGGCCGCGCACCCGTCGGAGTCGGTTGGCGTTGAGGCAGATGCCCAGCAGCATCGCCACCAGCGGCTCCTGCTTGAGCCGAGCGAGGGGCAGGTCGCCCAGCAGCGCCACGACCCGGCGACCGTCGTGATCCAGAAGGTGGCTCCAGCCCGACATGATGACGTGGGCGGCGAGGTGGAGGTCGTCCTCCTCCATCGCCAGGCGGAGCCCCTCGAAGGGGGCGTCGCGCCGCAGCGCACCCTCGATCGCGAGGCGTCGGAGCAGGCGGATCTCGGCCGGGAAGCGCTCCAGGAGGTCGCGGCGCAGAAGGGCGCGAGCCGGCGCGGCGATCGTGAAGGTCCGGCGCCCGGATTCCGTGGACCACCGCCCGAAGCCGAACGCCTCGGCCTCGTCGAGGGCGGCGCCGATGTCCGGATCACTGCTGAGAGCCTGCGCCAACGGCAGATCGACCGTGTCCGTGATGCTGATCCGGATCAGGCCCTCGAGGACGCCGGCGCCGAACGTGCCCTCCTCCATGCGGCTGCGGAGGTAGTCGTCGACCGCCGCGGTCGCGACCTCCACGATCGTCGTGCCGTCGGGGACACGGCCGCGGAGGGCGACGGCGCGGATGACCGCCGCGAACCCCTCGGTCGCCTCCCGCACGGCGAGGGCGGTGTCCTCATCGACGTCGAGCGCGCGGCGGATCTCGTCCGTGTCGAAAGCGAGGTCCTCCGGAGAGATCAGCGCGGTGTCGATCACGAGGCCGATGCCGTCGCTGTCGAAGGGGCTGGGGCGGTTCGTGGCGACGATCAGGCGGACGTGCGGGGGGCCGGCGACCGTGCGGCACAGGTCGAAGACCGCATCCCGGTCGAGCGCGGCGGCGTCGTCGAGCACGAGGACGAGAGGCTCCTCGTGATCGCACAGGTACTGGGCGACGGCTGGCCATCCCTCCCCGGCGTCCGAGGCGGGATGACGGCCGCCGACGGCCTCGCCCGCGCTGCGCAGCACCCGCAGCAGGGCGGCGGCGAGGGCCGCGCTCGTCGCGAGCGCGGGCGTGGCCGTGAGCCACACGACGCGGTCGCGGGAGGTGAAGGCCCAGCCCACGAGGGCGGTGGTCTTCCCGGAGCCCGCGGCTCCGCGCAGCAGTGTGAGCGGAGCTCCCTCGTCCAGCGCGGCGTTCACCCGCGGACGTCCGATGACGTGCGCGGAAACCCGCGGCAACCTCTTGTCCCCTTGCGCGCCGAAAGCCGGCATCGTCCCTCCCCAGGTACGCATCCCCACCCCTACGATATCCAACCCGCCCGCGGTTCTAGGCTCGGAGGGGTGAGTGGTCCGACAGTCCCCGTGTCCTCCCGCCGCGTGCCGACCAGCGCCCTCCTCGTGAGCGCCGCGCTCGGCGCGGTCCAGGCCCTCGTCTTCCTGGCCGTCGTGCCGATCACGAGCGTGCTGGCCGCCACGTCCCCTCCCGCGTACGCGGTGGTCGCGGGCGTCCACACCGCGCTGCCGTTCCTCGCGCGCGTCGTCACCCGCGTGCCGGGGATGGCGACACTGGCTGCCTTCGTGACCGGCGTGCTGACGGTCGCGGTGTCGCCCATCGGGCTGCTCGGCGTCGTGCCGCTCGTCCTCGGCGGCGTGGTCCTCGACCTGGCGCTGCCGTTCCGGCGGGACGCCCCCGTCCGCCCGGCCCGGGTCCTGCTCGCCGGCGCCGTTACCGGTGCGGTGCTCTTCGTCGTCGCCCTCCCGGTGTTCTCGCCCGAGCACCTCGTTCCGCCGGTGCTCGTCGCCACGCTGTTGGGCCGGGTGGTGGGGGAGCTCGCGGTGGCGGGTGTCGTGCTCGCCGTCCGCCGACTGCTGCGGCGCGCTGGCGTCGCCCGCTGAGCAGGCATGCCGGTGGACATACCCCCACGGGGTACCATGAGCACATGGTCGGTCGTCGCGTGCTCCAGGGAGCGCTGCTCGCCGTCCTCCTCGTGGGCGGCGTCCTCCTCGGACTCCTCGGCATGCACGCCCTCGACACCCACGGCACCCCGGGGGCGCATGCGGTCGCGGGGCACACGGCCCCGGCTCACCCCGCGGCGTCGGCAGCGCATGAGGCGGGCGGAGCGGATGAGGCCGTCGTCCCGGATGACCCTGCGCACGACAGCGGGGCAGCCTGCGTCCTCGCCCTGCTCGGCGGACTCCTCCTGCTGCTGCGCCCCTCTCGCGCTCTCCTGATCGGACCTCTGCTCCGCGCTCTCCGCTCGCTCGTGGACGCGGCCGCCGCCCCGCTTCGTCCTCCCTCACTCCACGTCCTCTGCATCAGTCGGACCTGATCGGCGCCGATGCGCCCGGGCGCCGCGACCGCGGACGCCCTTCCGACAGACAGAGATGAGAGAGAAATGACCAATCGAACCACTGCCGCCGCTGTCCTCGTCCTGGCGGGAACCCTCGCGCTCGCGGGATGCGCCTCGACGGCACCCGCGGGGCCGGCCGACCACTCCGGCATGGGGCACTCCACCTCGGACGCTCCGCTGGCCGGCGCGAACGAGGCCGATGCGATGTTCGCGTCCATGATGATCGTCCATCACGAGCAGGCCATCGAGATGTCGGACATCGTGCTCGCGAAGGACGACGTCGACCCTCGGGTCGCCGACCTCGCGGAGCGGATCACGGCCGCTCAGGGTCCGGAGATCGAGAAGATGCAGGGCTGGCTCGACGACTGGGGTGCCGAGGCCGGTGACCCGGCCGCGATGGACCACGGCGACGGCATGATGAGCGACGGCGACCTCGCCGCGCTCGAGGCCGCCGCGGGCCCGGAGGCGTCCCGGCTGTTCCTGGAGCAGATGATCGCGCACCACGAGGGCGCGGTCGCGATGGCCGAAGCGGAGGTGGCGGACGGCGAGAACGCCGACGCGGTCGCCCTCGCGCAGGACATCGTCGACGCGCAGACCGCCGAGATCGCGGAGATGAAGCAGATCCTCGCCACGCTCTGATCGGCACCCGGCCCCGCGTCGCCTCCGCGGCGCGGGGCCCGTCGCCCGTTTGCGATCGTCCTTACCGCGCTGTTCTGTACGTTTCGCACTATCATGTACTCATGAGCGAGATCGCGATCACGGAAGCCCGGGCGCGGCTGGCGTCCATCATCGACGAGGCGCGTGACGAGCCCGTCTACCTCACCCGACGAAACCTCCCGGTGGCGGCTGTCGTCGATGCCAGCCTGCTGGAGCGACTCCTCGAAGATGCGGAGGAGCTGGCCGACATCCGCGCGGTCGATGCCGCCTGGGACGAGACCGCGCGACTCGACGAGACGCCGATCCCGTGGGAAGAGGTGAAGCGGGACCTCGGGCTCGTGCCGTGACCTACGACGTCCAGGTCCTGCCTGTCGCCGTGCGGGCGATCCGCAAGCTCCCTCCCGAGGCGAGGCGACGTATCCAGGCCGTCATCGAGCTCCTCTCCGAAGACCCGCGGCCCCCCGCGGCACGCAGGCTCACCGGCCGACCGGAGTGGCGGGTGCGGACGGGTGACTACCGGGTGCTCTACCGGATCGAGGACGGGATCCTGACGGTCGTCGTCGTGCACGCCGGCCACCGTCGCGAGGTCTATCGCTAGCGATCGCGGCGGCGCAAGCGGCGCAGCGGAGCGGACAGGCGGTGCCAGAGGGTCGGCGCGGGCTCCTCGTCCTCGGCGGGCGGCGGGGCGACGGCGAACTGGACGAACTCCTCCGCGCCATGGTGCACGACGCGATAGAGCGCCGTGCCGATGAGCACGCCGAGCGCGATCGACATGACCGACACCAGGGCCGCGGTGAAGTCGGCGAGGCCGTTGTCGGTCGCGACCGCCTCAGTGAGCCCCACCAGCCCGGCGGCGCCCGGCACCAGCAACCAGAAGGCCGGGAGGAACGTCAGCTGCGACGGGGCTCCGTGACGCAGCCCGGCGATCCAGAACACGACCGGCGTGACGGCGACCGCGCCGACGAAGCCGCCGACCGCCGGGTCGATGAACTCGGTTCCCGCCCACTGGCCGAGGTACGCGACGACCAGGGCGAGCAGCACCCACCCGAACGTGGACGGCGGGGAGGAGAAGTGCAGGTAGTTGCCGAGTGCGAACACGAGGATGCCGAGCAGCGGCACCCACCAGGGGAGGTACGAGGAGGAGGCGTCGAGGGCCTCGTACGAATCGCTCGAGACGCCCACAACGGCGCCGGCGGCGAGGATGCCGAACGCGAGGAGCGCGAGCTGCACGAACCCGTAGATGAGGCGGGATGCACCGGAGATCATCTGCCCGGCCGCGAGCTCGACCGTCGCCGTGGTCAGCACGCCGCCGGGGAGGAAGGTGACCAGCGGGGCGATCAGGAGGCGGATCGGGTCGCCGATCTCGATGACCTCCGCGAGCAGGAACACCGCAGCCGCGCACACGAAGGCCGCGGCGATGGGCATGACGAGCTGCAGGGTGGGAGAGCGCACGAGTTTGAGCAGGCCGATCCCGAATCCGAGCACGAAGGCGACGAGGGCGCCCTGCCAGGTCGGTGCGAGCAGGAGGGCCAGGCCGGTCGTGAGGATGGCATGGCCCAGCGTCCGGGTGAACCAGCCGAGGCGCGGACGCATCGCACCGATCTCGTTGAGCCGCCGGATGCCGTCCAGCGGGTCCACGTCGCCGGTCTTCGCCTGCGCGATGAGGTCGTACAGCGCGGCGATCTGATCGAAGCGGAACGAGGCGTTCGTGGCCGAGCGGAAGGCGACCCGCTGCTCCTCCGCGTCCCCCGTCTCCACGATGATGATGGTGGGCAGGACGACGAAGTCGGCGCCGTCTCCGCCCGACGCCGTGGCGACCTCGGCGATCGTGTCCCGGATGCGGTCGACGGACTCCGCCGACGCGTTCATCCCCTGGGCCAGCCCCAGCAGGAACTGCCGCAGCGCCGAACGGTCAACGACGTCGGTCATGTCACCAGAACAGGAACGACAGCGCCACCCCGACGACGATGGCCGTGCCGACGTAGACGAGGTTCGGCAGCTGGAACGAGTGGTCCAGGACGAACTTGCCCATCTTCGTCGTCCCGGTCTGGTCGAACGCGACCGTGGCCACCTGGCTACCGTTGGCGGGCAGCGTGTAGATGCCCATCGCCGCCGGCCACAGCCCCACCAGCAGAGAGGCGGGCAGCCCGATCGTGATGCCGATCGGGACGATCGCGTTCGTGGCGCTCGATTGGCTGGTCGTGAGCATGGCGACCGCGAAGAGCGCCAGCGCGAACAGCAGCGCTCCGAGGAAGGCGGAGGATCCGGAGACCACCGAGCCGAGTCCGTCGACGATGAGGGTCTGGTTCGCGGCGACGAACGTGTTCGCGAGCCAGGCGATGCCGAACAGGGCGATGGCGCCGACGATGCCCGCGGGGAAGGTGGACTGCTTCGGCACGTCGGCGGCCTTCACCTTGCAGAACACGAAGATCAGTGCGGCGATGATGCCCATGACGACCTCGATGATCACGGTGACGCTCAGGCGCAGCGGATCGCCGTCGTCGTCGGTGCCGATGACCGGACGGAGGTTCTCGAACAGGCCGAAGAAGACGATCACCGCGACGCCGGCGAGGAACAGCGAGGCCGAGAGCACGGCGGTCGCCGGGAGCTTGTTCTCGTGCGCGTCGACCACGGGCGGCTTGATCTGTCCCTCCGCCAGGCGCTTCTGGTACTCCGGGTCGTCCTCGAGGTCCTTGCCGTGGCGCATCATGACCAGCGCGGCGACGAGCAGGCCGGCGATCGAGGCCGGCCACATGATGAGGAGCAGGCCGCCGAGATCGACGCCCTGCGGTGCGAGCAGCACGACCATCGATGCGGTGGCCGCGGAGACCGGAGAGCACAGGATGCCGACCTGCGAGGCGACGGCCGAGACCGACAGTGCCCGCTCCGGCCGGATCTTCTGCTGGTACGAGACGTCGTAGATCACCGGCAGCAGCGGATAGAAGATGTTGCCGGTGCCCGCGCCGACCGTGAAGAGGAACGACATCGCCGGCGCGAGGAAGACGACGGACTTCGGGCGTTTGCGGATGACCTTGGCGGCCACCGACACCATCCAGTCGATACCGCCAGCGGCCTGCATGGTCGAGGCCGCGGTGATGACCGTGATGACGATGAACACGGCGTCGACCGGGGCGTTGCCGGGGGCTTCCCCGAACACGAACACGAGCACCGCGACGCCGACGAGGCCCCACACGCCCAGGCCGATCCCGCTCGTGCGGGTGCCCATGAAGATCGCCAGGACGACGACGATGAGCTCGGCGACGAGGATCCAGACGCTGTCGTTCACGACGACGGCCCCTTCACGATCGGCGCCGATCCGGTGAGGACCTCCACCGGCAGCTCGGTCTCGACGATCGCCCCGTCGACCGCCTCGACCTTCAGCGCCAGCGGGTTCTCGACCGGGCTGACCGCGGTGACGAACTCGCCGTTCTCGAAGTGCAGCGACTGGAGGTTGCCCACCGCATAGCCGGTGGACAGCTCACCGCTGAGGAGCGAGGCGTGGAAGAGGGGCCGGCGCTGGTCCTCCGCGTCGTAGTGCGGGCAGAAGCTGCCGTGCAGGAAGCCCAGGCCCTCCGGGAGCACCTGCAGCGTGGGCCCGTAGCTGTCGGTCGTGCCGCCCTCGAACCAGCAGATGCCGCCCGCGCTGCCGCCGGTGAACACCACGTTCGAGGAGGGGTCCTCCCACATCTCGCGCATGATCTCGTCGAGGCCCTGACGCTTCCACACGTCGAGCATGTTGGCGGTGTTCCCGCCGCCGACGTGGATGACGTCGAAGCCCTTCACGAAGCCGGCGAGGTCGTCGACCGCGCGGTGGAACAGCGGCAGGTGGTGCGGCGCGCATCTGTCGGAGTCGTACGTGGAGTAGAAGCTCACGATGTAGGCGGTGTCGTCGCCCGTGGCGGTGCCGACGAAGAGGACCCGGGGCCGCTCCTTGCCGGTGAGCTTCAGGATGTACTCGTGCGTCGGATCGTTCCGACGTTCCATCATGGCCTTGCCGGCCCCGGTTGCGACGACGTGCGACATGCCCCCACCTCACTGTCGGATGTGAATGCGCTCAACCTAGCGTCGCGCCGTCACCGCCGTCCAGAGCGGTCACCCGGGGCGGGTGAAATGCCGGCCTCTCAGCCGAAGACGCGGGCCGTGCCGATCAGGCCTTCGAGGAGGGCGGCCGTGCGTGCGCGCGGACCCTGCGGCGCGATGCCGAGGACGCGGGCGAGCTCGAGAGCGAGAGCGGCGTGGCCGACCGCGCTGGGGTGGAACGGGTCGTTCATGAGGCCCCACGGCACGCCGCCGTTCCCGAGGTCCGCGAAGTGCGCGTGCTGGTCGACGAGGATCACGTCCTCCGCGGCCGCGACCTGGCGCACGGCCTCGGCGAAGTCGGCGATCCGCGCCCGCTCCGGCGCATTGCGGACGTCGATGACGGGCGGCGTCTGGAGCACCGGGATGGCGCCGAGCCCGCGCACTCGGCGCACGAAGTCGTGGAGGGAGGCGGCGTAGTCGTCCGGTGAGATCACCGGTCGCGGCCCGCCGTCCGAGGCGTCGTTGGTGCCGACCATGAGGGTGACAACGTCCGGCTGCCAGCCGGCGACCCGACGCTCCCAGTCGTCGAGGATGTCGACGATCCGGTTGCCGCTGATCGCGGTGTTGAGGACGATGTCGCGGACGCGCTCGAGCTCGCCCCTGATCAGCTCGTGGAGGTGCTCCGGGTAGCTGCGTCCGCCCTGGGTGTGCACCAGGCCATGGGTGATCGAGTCGCCGGTGATGATCCAGTTCAACGGTGCGGGGTCGCGGAGGGCGGCGGCGAGGCGGCCCAGGTCGTCGGAGGCGGTGGCGGGGGAGGCGGAAGGGGCGATCGGCACGCCTCAGAGCTTATCCGTCGCCCGCCTTCTGCTTCGCGCGGGAGCGTAATGCCCCGGCGCCGTCCCCGTCCTGTTTGCCGCGGGGCGTGGGTCTCAGGCGCTCGCGCGAGGTCAGGCAGTTACCGCTGGTGTGGCCTGTTGCCCGGTGAATGCCTGTTCCGGCGGGTCAGTCCCGGTCGGCGCGACTGATGAGGTCCATCAGCTCGTCGAGCGTGTCGACGTCGATGACCTCGGTGCCGTCGGGCTCGCGCACCTCGATGCCGTCGACCTCCAGCTCCTCGTCGAGCTGCACGAGGATGCGCGACTCCGGGAACTGCTTGGGGGCGACGAACGCGAGCAGCACGGCATCCGCGAACACGACGACCGAGGTGGCCTCGAGGTCGTCCCGCAGGTCGATCTGTTCGACGACGGGCTCGTCCTCCACCGCGTCCTCGATGTCGAGCGCGACCTCCTCGACGATCGCCCGCCAGCGCTTCTCGCTCATCGAGAGCACGCGCGCGATGGCCGCGACGAGCTCGTCGGGATCCAGGTCCTCCGCGGTCTCATCGCCCTCCAACTCGGGGTCGACGTTCACGTTCACGACGGTGCCGGCCGCATCCAGGCTCGCCCGGCCGTAGACGAGACCGTTCGCGGAGACGGGGTCTTCGAGCAGACCGCTCTCGACGATGCGGGACAGGAGGAGATCGAGCGCCATGCTTCCAGTCTCGCGCATCTCGCCCGCCGTGGGCCCTGGTTCTTCACGCCGGAGGGAGCTCCTGGGCGCGCTCCGTGCCCGCAGACCGGCCGCGTTCCGGCGTTCCCCGTGACCGCCTGCGCGTCAGAGCCACCTCTTGTACTTGAACACCCCATAGAGCCCGACCGCGAACGCGGCCATCGCCCCGATCGCCATCGGATAGCCGAACGCCCAGTGCAGCTCGGGCATCACGTCGAAGTTCATGCCGTAGACCGTGCCGACGAGCGTGGGCGCGAAGATGATGGCCGCCCACGAGGAGATCTTCTTGATCTCGTCGTTCTGGGCGAGCCCCGCCTCCGAGTGCCGCCGGGCGACCAGCGCCGACTGCACCGTCAGGGCGTTCTCCAGGATCGCGCGGAACGAGTCGACCCGCTCGTTCACGCGGATCGTGTGGTCGAGCACGTCGCGGAGGGAGCGCTGCAGCTCCTCGTCGATGCGGTACTTCTCCGACCCGCGGCGCAGCCATTCCAGCATGCCGCTCAGCGGGTGCACCGCGCGCTGGAAGTTGATGACCTCGCGGGAGAGCTCGTAGATGCGGCGGGAGAGGGCGTCGTCGTCGCTGTCGCCGAAGAGCTGGTCCTCGATCTCGTCGATGTCGTTCTCCAGGCCCGCCACCACGGGCTCGTACTCGTCCACGACCTCGTCGAGTATCGCGTAGAAGACCGCCTCCGGTCCCATCGCGAGCAGCTCCGGGTTCGCCTCCATCCGGCGGCGGACCGCGGCGAGGTTCGGCGACTCCGCGTGGCGGATCGTCACCACGAAGTCGGGGCCGATGAACAGGTGCAGCTCCCCGAACTCGATCGACTCCTCCTTGTCGCGGTAGCGGGCGGGGCGCAGCACGGCGAAGAGGGTGTCGCCGTAGCGCTCCACCTTCGAGCGCTGATGCCCCGAGAGCGCGTCCTCGACGGCGAGCGGATGCAGGTCGAACTCGCGGGCGACGGAAGCGACCTCTTCGGGACTCGGCCGGTACAGGCCGATCCACGCGATCCCGCCGGCGGCATCCAGCATCCGGTAGGTCTCGTCCAGGTTCTTCGGGGTCTCCACGCGACGTCCGTGGACGTACACGCCGTTGTCGATGAGCGCCATGATGCGGCTCCGTTCTCGCGGGCGCACGGATGCGAGGGTCCGTGCGGATTCGTCAGGGGGCGGGAGACGCCGCCGATGACTGCGAGGCGAGAGGCGCGCACGCGGAGCAGGAGCTCAACGCGTGGGCGCGGGGAAGCGCGACGCAGCGAGGGCGGCGTCGTTACTATCGTCGGACATCGCCATCACCGCCTTTCCGTGCTTCTCCGGGGGCCAGCTTACTCCTCCGTTTCAAATCGCCCGAATGGCCCCATTCCGGCCGCAGATGCCACCATGTGCGCGATTCGAAAGGTCAGGGGACGATCGCGTCGATGTAGCCGCCGTCGACGCGGACCGCGGCACCCGTCGTCGCCGAGGCGAGCGGGGACGCGAGGTACGCGACCATGTTCGCGATCTCCTCCGGTTCGATGAGCCGCTGCAGCAGGGACTGGGGGCGGTGCACGCGCATGAACTCGCGCTGGGCCTCCTCCCACGGCAGCTGCGGATCCACGAGCGAGTACACGAAGTCCTCCACGCCGCCGGTGTGGGTCGGGCCCGCGAGCACCGAGTTCACCGTCACGCCCGTGCCGGCCGCCTCCTTCGCGAAGCCCCGGGAGACGGCGAGCAGCGCGGTCTTCGACATCCCGTAGTGGATCATCTCCGCGGGGATCACGACCGCCGAGTCGCTGGCGATGTCGAGCACCCGACCCCAGCCACGCTCCGTCATGCCGGGCAGGGTCGCGCGGATGAGCCGGACGGCGGCGAGCACGTTCACGTCGAAGTACCGGCGCCACTCGTCGTCGGAGATGTCGAGCGCGGGGGTGGCCCCGAAGATGCCGAGGTTGTTGACGAGGATGTCGACGTCTCCGGTGGCGGCGAGCACGCGGGCGGCGCCGTCCTCCGTGGTGACGTCGCCCGGAGCCGGGACGAGGTTCCGG
Source organism: Microbacterium sp. HSID17254 (assembly GCF_003989315.1). Taxonomy (NCBI): domain Bacteria; kingdom Bacillati; phylum Actinomycetota; class Actinomycetes; order Micrococcales; family Microbacteriaceae; genus Microbacterium; species Microbacterium sp. HSID17254. The sequence continues at coordinate 10,892 of NZ_RBLT01000027.1, read as the reverse complement.
TCCGGATTCTCCTCCTGCAGTGCGGCGACGACCGACGACACGGTCTCGGGGTTCCGGCCGTTGACGGCGACCCGTGCGCCCGCGTCGGCCAGAGTCGTGGCGATGGCGAGTCCGATGCCCTGGGTGGAACCCGTGACGAGGGCGGTCTTCCCGGCGAGGTCGATGCGCATGTTGTCTCCTCCGTGTCGCTGCGACGTCCGGTGCAACGCCCGTCGCGCCGGTTTCATGCCCGCCCCCTCCCTCCGGGACGGGAGGGGCTGGGACTCCGGCATGCGCACACCGTCTCCGTGCGGGACGGGGAACGTTCCTGAGGAGGCGGAGCGGGGAGCGTTTTCGATCCCGCGAGGGGGGGAACTCGGGGCGCGGAGAAGGGTGCGGGACGGGAAAGGTGCCGGGGGAGACCGGAAGGGGAGCGTTTTCGATCCCGCGAGGGACGGGGGCGGGGTCAGAGGGGGATGGGGGTGCCGGCGCGGGACGCGGACTCCTGCGCGGCCTTCACGATCTCGACGGTCCGGATGCCGACTCCGGCGTCGGGCTGGGGCTGACGGCCCGCGCGGACGGCCTGCACGAACTCCTCGAGCAGCAGGGCGTCGAGGTCGGCCCCGACCGGGGTCCAGGTCTCGCCGTGGGCATCGTGTCCGGCCACGCCCTTCGCGAAGGGGCTCACGGTCACGGTCCCGCGCTCGGCCACGACCTCGAGGGTGAGGCCGCCCCAGGTCGGCGAGCTCAGCGGCCAGCTCCACGAGCAGTCGATCGTGGCGATCACCCCGCTCGGGTACTGGATCGTCACAAGGCCCCCGGTCTCGACCGCGAGGTCGCGCTCCCCGTGCAGGATGCTGTTCGACACCGCGCGGACGGTCTGCGCCCGCTCGCCCAGGAGCTCGTCGAGGAGGTCGGCGCAGTGCACGACGTGGTCGACCAGGGCACCGCCGCCGGCGAGCGCGGGGTCGGTGAACCAGGCCCGGTCCTGCGGGAGCTTGCCGTTGTTGATGCCGGTGACGCCGAGGATCTTCCCGAGGCGTCCGCTGCGCAGCTCGGCGACGGCATCGCGCACCGCGGGGGAGAAGCGCACCGGGTACGCCACCATGAGCAGCACGCCCGCACGGTCGCAGGCGTCGCGCATCGCGATCGCGTCCTCGACCGTCGTCGCCAGCGGCTTCTCGCACAGCACGTGCACGCCGGCCGCGGCGGCCTGCACGACGAGGGCGCGGTGACGGGAGTTCTCGGCGGCCACCACGACCGCGTCCGGACCCCAGGCGAAGGCCTCGTCGTAGGTCTCCACATAGGCCACGCCGAGCTCCGCGGCCAGGGCGGCACCGCGCGGAGCGTCGTCCGGGGCGGAGGCGCCGTCGGGGTCGGCGGCGATCAGCTCGACGCCGGGCATCTGCTGCAGCGCGTGCACATAGCTGAGGGCGTGCGTGTGCGCGAAGGACAGCACGGCGATCCGCAGCGGGCGGGGAGCGGTCATCGGGTGGCCTCCTCGGCGACGGCGACGGCGGGGGACGAAGCGGGGAGGGCGACCGGGGCTCCGGAGGCGATCGAGGCGTAGGCGGCCTCGGCGACCGCGACCGCCTGGATGCCGTCCTCCGGGGTGACGGCGGCCTCGCGTCCTTCCGCGATGGCGGCCACGAAGTCGGCGATCTCCGCGTAGTACGGGCTCTCCTCCGGAGACATCGGCGGCAGGTAGTCGGTCGCGCCCTCGACGAGCACGGCGTCGGTGCGCAGCGTGTGGTCCTCGGCGCTGTCGTAGCGCAGGCGCCCCTCGGAACCGGCGACCTCGACGCTCGTGCGGAACGGCATGCCGGGCTGCACCCAGCTCGCGTGCACGTGGCTGATGACCCCGTTGCGGTGGGTGAGCACGACATGCGCCGTGACAGGGGCGGGCACGCGGTCGTCGACCGTCGGCGGGTTCTGCACGGCGTAGACGCTGTCGACCGGCCCGGCGAACCACAGCGCCTGATCGATGTCGTGGATCATGAGGTCGCGGATGACGCCGCCGCCCGCCCGCTCCGAGAAGAACCAGGGGGCCTGCGGCGCGGCGCCCAGGCGACGGAAGCGCTGCACGGCGGGGGTGCCGATCTGCCCGGCGTCGATGCCGGCCTTGATCCGGCCGTACTCCCCCATGTAGCGCACGACGTGGGCGGGGAACAGCCGCACTCCCGCGGCGGCTGCGGCGGCGGTCACCTCGGCGGCGGCCTCCGCGGTCGCGGCGAGCGGCTTCTCGCAGATCACGTCGACCCCGCGGGCGATGGCCCGAAGGGCGAAGTCGGCGTGGGTGCTGCTCGGCGTGACGATGTCGACGACGTCGACCTGCTCCAGGAGCGCGTCGACGTCGGCCACGACCTCGAAGCCGTACTCGGCGGCGATCTCCTCCGCGCCCTCCTTCGAGGTGACGAAGCCCTGCACGCCGAGCGCGCGCCAGGCGTCGGCGTGCACGCGGGAGATCCCGCCCGCGCCGATGAGTCCGACCTTCAACGTGCTCACTGCTTCTCCTCGGGGTCGTCGCCGGCCGTGGGGTCGTGCGGCAGGGGGGTGATCGGTGGGGCGGGCATGTCCTCGATGCCGTAGATGTCGCCCGGATGCCGCTGGAACGCATGTACGACGGCGCCGTGGGCGGCGGCTTCCGCTCCCAGCCGCGCCTCCGCGACGGGCACCTGGAACGGCAGCCCGAGGTGGCCGGGCAGAGCGGCGCGCAGGGGGTCGAGCAGCTGCTCGTGCGCGGCCGAGAGTCCGCCGCCGATGACGACCATGGCCGGATCGACCGTCATGATCAGCGTCGCGATCCCATGGGCGAGTTCGTCGATGAAGCCGTCGAGCTCCTCCCTGGCGGCCTGCTCTCCGCTGCGCGCCAGGGCGAACACCTCGGCGGCGGTCCGGGCGGTGCGCCACGAGATCTGCCCGGTCTCGGTGTTCAGGCCCCGGAAGGCGAGGCGACCGATGTCTCCCGCCGCGTTGTGGATGCCGCGCCGGGGGCGGCCGCCGAGGATCAGGCCCATGGCGATGCGGTTGCCGACCGAGAGATAGATCACGTCGTCGACGAGCTGCGCGACGCCGAGGTGATGCTCCGCGACGGCCGCGAGCCGCACGCCGTTGTCGACCGCCACGGGGCAGCCGAAAGCCTGGCGCAGCTGCGAGCCGATGTCGATGCCGGACCACTCCGGGATGACGACCGAGGTGGTGACCCGTCCGTCGTCGTCGACGATGCCGGGCAGGGAGACGCCGATCGCCCGCAGACCGGTGCGCGGCAGCGAGAGCCGGGCGAGCGTGCGTCGCACGTCGTCGATCACGGCGGCGAGCTTGGCCGGGCCGTCGGGCTGCTCCGCGACGCCGGGGAAGGTGCGCTGAGCGATGACCACCCCCGCGAGGTCCGCGACGACGACCCGCACGCTCGCGACGCCGATGTCCACGCCCACCACCACACCGGCGGCGGCGTGGAAGGAGTAGCGGCGGGCGGGCCGACCGGCGCCGCCGCCGACCTGCGCCGGGGCGTCGACGAGAAGGCCGGAGTCGGAGAGCACCGCCACGGCGTTCTCGACGGAGGTGCGGGAGACGTCGAGCGACCGGGAGAGGTCGCTGACCGTCGCCGGTCCGGCGTCGCGCAGCCGGAGTGCGGACCGCGCCACGATCGAGAGCGGACTGGTCGCGCCCATCGGGTCCCTCCTTCATCTCCGCCGTTGGTGCGATCAAATTAGCACACCCGATTCTCAGATCGGGGATTGTTGTTCACGGCCGAGAAACACGGCCGAAACAAGGCTCTGAGAACTTGTGCTTGACGAATTATCCAAAGCCAATGTCATAATGAACCGTACTCAGCACGGTTTACGCAAAGGAGCACCATGCGCGTCAGCAAGATCACCGGCGTCGTCGCGGGAGTCGCGGCCGCCACCCTGTTGGCCGGATGTTCGGCCGGCGGAGGCAACACCGCAGAGGGCGAGCAGGACATCACGGTCTGGCTCTACCCCGTCATCGCCGACGAGGCGGTGCACAAGGACTTCTGGGACTCGACCATCGAGGCGTTCGAGAAGGAGAACGAGAACGTCAACGTGAAGTACGAGATCTTCCCGTGGGCGAACCGTGACGAGGCCCTGCAGACGGCGATCGCCGCCGGCAAGGGACCGGACGTCGTCTACCTCATCCCCGACCAGCTCGCGGCGTACCAGAAGTCGATCGCCCCGCTGAACGACCTGCTCAGCGAGGAGCGCCAGGGCGACCTGCTCCCCAACGTCAAGGAGTCGGTCACGCTCGGCGGCGACATCCTCGGCGCCCCGATCCTCACCAGCGCGCAGCCGCTCATCTGCAACGCGGCCGCGTTCGAGGCGGCCGGGGTGACCGAGTACCCGGAGACGTGGGACGACATCGCCGAGATGGCTCCGGCGTTCATCGACAAGGGCATGTACGCCCTCAACTACCCGGCGTCGGCCGAGAACACCCTCAACCTCACCTACTACCCGCTGCTCTGGCAGGCCGGCGGCGAGGTCTACACCGAGGACGGCGAGGTCGGCTTCGACAGCAAGGCCGGCGAAGAGGCGCTCACCTTCCTGACCGACCTGGCCGAGGAGGGCGCGCTCGACCCGGAGGCCCTCACCACCAACGTCCCGCTGGAGCAGACCGCCATCGCCCAGGGCAAGGTCGCCTGCACCTGGAACAACGCCGTGACCGAGGTCGCGCCGTTCTGGGGCGAGGAGAACGTCAAGGTCCTCGCGCCGCTGACCGACAAGGAGTCCGTGGCCTACGGCACCGTCGGCTCGCTGTCCGTGCTCAAGGGCTCGAAGGCCCCCGAGGCCGCAGCCGCGTTCGCCGAGTTCGCGACCGGCGCCGACGTCGTCGAGCCGTACCTCAAGGCCGCCGGCTACTTCTCCGCGCTCAGCACCACCGAGCCGCTGTACGCCGACGACCCGCTCCTCGGCGAGGTCGAGAAGTACGTCCCCGACACCACGGTGGGCGAGCTCGACGCCAGTTCCCGTGCGCTCATGGGCGTGCTCTCGCCGGAGATCCAGGCCGCCCTGCTCGGCCAGAAGTCCCCGGCCGACGCCCTGAAGGACGCCGCGGCCGCCGCAGCCCCGCTGCTGCAGAAGTGACACCCCGGGGGCGTGCGGGTACCCGCCGCACGCCCCCCTCTCCCGCCCCCCACGTGAGGAATCGACAATGACGACGGCCACCACGGCGCCGAAGCCCGCAGGACGGGTCGCCCGGGTGCTCGCCCGACGGGAAGCGCGCGTCGCGTTCCTGTTCGTGCTCCCCGCCTTCCTGCTGTTCATCGCCTTCCGCTTCGGCCCGAGCATCGCGGGTGTGGCGCTGAGCTTCTTCGACTACGACATCTCCGGCGAGATCGCCTGGCGCGGCCTCGACCACTTCCAGCGCCTCGTCGCCGACCCGCTGTTCTGGCGGGCGCTGGGAACCACCCTCATCTACACGGTCTTCGCGGTGCCGATCGCGCTCGTGCTGTCGACGATCATGGCCCTCGGCGTGCGCCGCGCCTTCCGCGGCGCCCGGTTCTTCCGCTCGATCTTCTTCCTCCCCGTCATCACCTCGCTCGTGCTGGCCGGCTCGATCTTCGTCTGGATCTTCTCCGCCAACGGTCCCTGGTCCGCGCTGATGACCCCGCTCGGCCTCGGCGGCTCGTGGCTCGGCAGCACCGTGCTCGTGATCCCCGCCATCGTCGTCGTGGGCGTCTGGTCCCGGTTCGGCTACGGGATGATGATCCTCATCGCCGCCCTCCAGGACGTGCCGCGCGAGCTGGAGGAGGCGGCGCTGGTCGACGGCGCGAACGCCTGGCAGCGCTTCCGGTGGATCATCCTCCCGCACCTGCGCCCGACCTTCTTCTTCCTCGCGGTGATCGAGACGACGGCCGCCTTCCAGGTCTTCGACGTCATCTACGTGATGACCCAGGGCGGGCCGGCGAATGCCAGCTACTCGCTCGTCTACATGCTCTACGACCAGGGCTTCCGTTACTTCGACTACGGCTACGCCGCCGCTGTGGGCGTGGCCCTGTTCCTCATGACCCTCGTGGTCGCCCTCATCCAGCGCCTCGTGATCGGAAAGCAGAAATGACCGCCCTCCTGCAGCCGCCGACGCAGACGACGCCGCCCGCGACCCGTCCCGCCGCGCGGAAACGCCGCTCGTTCCGCGCGCTCGAGCCGACCGGCTGGGGCGTCGCCGTCCGCTGGATCTGGCTGAGCCTCGCCGGCATCCTCAGCTTCTTCCCCTTCTACGCCATGGTCGTGCTGAGCCTGAAGCCGGGCATGCTCGTGGAGCTCCCCGGCTCGCTGCTCCCCTGGAACGACATCTCGTTCGAGGCGTACGAGCAGGTGCTCGCCGGGCAGAACATCCTCGTCTGGCTGTTCAACACGCTCGTCTACTCGCTCGTGTCGGTCGTGGCGGTGCTGTTCCTCTCCGCGCTCGCCGGATACGCCTTCGCCAAGAAGCGCTTCCGCGGCAAGGAGGTCATGTTCTGGTCGTTCCTGGCGATGGTCATGGTGCCGTTCCACGTGACGCTGATCCCGACGTTCATCCTCATGGCGAACCTCGGCGGCATCGACACGTACTGGGGGCTCATCCTGCCGACGCTCGCGAACGCGCAGGCGGTCTTCCTCATGCGCCAGTTCATCCAGGGGCTCCCCGACGAGCTCTTCGAGGCCGCCCGCATCGACGGGGCCGGCGAGTTCCGCATCTTCCTGCGGATCGTGCTGCCGCTGTGCAAGCCGATCCTCGCGACGCTCGGGATCTTCGTCTTCCTCTGGCACTGGAACGACTTCCTCTGGCCGCTCATCATCGCCAAGTCCAACTCGATGTTCACCCTCACCGTGGGCATCTCGTCGCTGCAGCAGCAGGATGTGCCGCTCAGCACCATGCTCGCCGGCTCCGTCGTGGCGCTGCTGCCGATCTTCCTCGCGTACCTCATCGCTCAGCGGTACGTGCAGGAGGGCGTCACCGGCACCGGGATCAAGGGCTGAGAAGAAGGGAACCGCACGACAATGACGCAGTACGCATTCGCCTCCGAGGCCGAGCTCGAGGAGGCGCTGGCCACCCCGAGCGACGGGCTCGTGGCCGACCTCGCCCAGGGTTCCGGAGACCTTGTGATCCTCGGCGCCGGCGGCAAGATGGGACCGACCCTGGCGATGCTCGCCCGGCGCGGCCTGGACGCCGCCGGCCGCACGGACGACGCCGTGTACGCGGTCTCCCGCTTCGGCGACGCCGCCATCCGCGAGCGCCTGGAGGCCGCGGGGGTCCGCGTCGTGCCGTTCGACCTCATCGAGAACGACGACCTCGCCGGTCTCCCCGACGCCCCGAACGTGGTGTTCATGGTGGGCGCGAAGTTCGGTGCGGCGACCAACGCCTCCTGGGCGTGGGAGGTCAACGCGGCTCTTCCCGACCGCATCGCCCGCCGCTACCGCGACAGCGCGATCTCGGTGCTCTCCACCGGGAACGTGTACCCGTTCGTCCCTGCCACCTCGGGCGGTGCCGCCGAGGAGACCACGCCCGCGCCGATCGGCGAGTACGCGCAGTCCTGCCTCGGTCGGGAGCGCGTCTTCGAGTTCGGGGCGCAGGAGCGCGGCACCGAGGTCGCGATCATCCGCCTGAACTACGCCGTCGACCTCCGCTATGGCGTGCTCGCCGACATCGGCAGCGCCGTGCATGCGGGGGAGCCGGTCTCGGTCGCCACCGCCAACGTCAACGTGATCTGGCAGGGCTACGCGAACGAGGTCGTGCTGCGCAGCCTCGTGCATGCCTCGACCGACCCCTTCGTGATCAACCTCACCGGTCCGGAGCTGCTCAGCGTCTCCTCGATCGCCCACCGCTTCGGCGAACTGTTCGAGCGGGACGTGGAGATCGTCGACGAGCCGCAGCCGACCGCGCTGCTCAGCGACGCCCGCCGCTGCATGGCGCTGTTCGGCTACCCCTCCGTCTCCGCCGAGGAGCTCATCCGCATGCAGGCCGGCTGGATCCGCGACGGGCTGCCGATGATCGCCAAGCCCACGAAGTGGGCCGTGCGGGACGGGAAGTTCTGATGACCGACGCCGCTGCGCGGACGGCGGTCGTGCCGTCGCTGCGCCCTGAGGCCGCCGCGACCCTCGCCCGCGGTGCCGTGATCCCGGCCCATCCGCTCGCCCTCACCGCCGCGCGCACGCTGGATGAGCGGCGGCAGCGGGCGCTCTCCCGCTACTACCTCGACGCCGGGGCCGGCGGCCTCGCCGTCGGCGTACACACGACGCAGTTCGAGATCCGCGACCCGGAGCACGCGCTCTTCGAGCCGGTGCTCGCGCTGGCCGCGGAGGAGATGGACGCCCGCGACGATGCGACCCTCGTACGCATCGCCGGCGTGGCGGGTGACACGGCCCAGGCGGTCGCCGAGGCGGAGCTCGCCCGCTCCCTCGGCTACGACGCCGTGCTGGTGAGTCCCCGCGTCGCGGGTGCGGACGAGCGTGCCCTGCTCGACCGCGCCCGCGCCGTCGGCGAGGTGCTGCCGCTGGTCGGCTTCTACCTGCAGACCGCGATCGGCGGGCCCGTGCTCGGCCGCGAGTTCTGGCGCGAGTTCGCCGCGATCCCGTCCGTCGTCGCGGTGAAGGCGGCGCCCTTCGACCGCTACCGCACGCTGGAGCTCGTGCGGGGCGTGGCCGCCTCGGGGCGCGCCGACGAGATCGCGCTGTACACGGGCAACGACGACGCGATCGTCGCCGACCTGCTCTCCGAGTTCCACGTGGACTCCCCGTCCGGGCGGCGCACCCTCCGGTTCGTCGGCGGGTTGCTCGGCCAGTGGGCGGTCGGCACGCACGCGGCGGTCGCGCTGCTGGAGCGGGTGCACCGCGCCCTGGCGGGAGACGCGGAGGCCTACCGCGAGGTGGGGCGCCGTGCCTCGGACATGGTGGACGTGAACCAGGCCGTGTTCGACCCGGGCAACGACTTCCACGGGGTCATCGCCGGCGTGCACGAGATGCTCCGCCAGCAGGGCCTCCTGGAAGGCATCTGGTGCCTCGATCCCGCCGAGGGTCTCTCCCCGGGACAGGCGGAGGAGATCGCCCGCGTCCGGCAGGCGTACCCGGAGCTCAACGACGACGCGTTCATCGCCGAGAACCTCGAGGCCTGGCTGCGATGACCGCCGGGACGAGCGCTCCGACCGTGGTCGCGGTCGTCTCCGCGGAGCTGTTCGCCGAGTTCTTCTCGCCCGACGATGCGGCGCGCCTGGAGGTCGTCGCGGCGCGGCTCGGCGGGACGTTCGTGCGGGTGGACCGGCTCGCGGATGCGGTGCTCGACGAGGCGCGCGTCGTGGTGACGAGCTGGGGCGTGGGTCCTTTCGATCACGCGGTGCTCGCCACGCTCCCGAAGCTGGAGCTCATCGCGCACACCGGGGCCACGATCAAGCCGTTCGCGACCGACGCGCTCTTCGACCGCGGCGTGCGGGTGACGCAGGCCGGGGCGGGGATGGCCCGGTCGGTGGCGGAGGTCTCGCTGACCTTCACGCTCGCCCTGCTGCACCGGGTGCCGGAGATGCACGACGCGCTGCGCGCCGGCGACGGCTGGTGGGACGCGGAGGCCGTCGGGGTGCAGCACGAGATCCTCGGCGCCCCCATCGCGGTCATCGGCGCCTCCCGGACCGGGCGGGCGTACCTCGAGCTCCTCCGTGCGCTCGGCGCACAGCCGCTGCTCGTCGATCCCACGCTCGACGCGGCCGAGGCGTCGTCGCTCGGGGCGGAGCTCGTGACGCTCGACGAGGCACTCCGTCGTGCGCAGATCGTCGCCGTGCACGCCCCGACCCTGCCGGAGACGCATCACCTGATCGGAGCGCCTGAGCTCGCGCTGATGCCGGACGGGGCGGGCCTGGTCAACACGGCGCGGTCCTGGCTGGTCGACGAGGCCGCCCTGCTCGCCGAACTGCGTCGTGGCCGGTTGAGTGCCGCGATCGACGTGTTCGACGAGGAGCCGCTGTCCGCGGAGAGTCCCTTCCGTTCGGCGCCGCGCGTGCTGCTCACCCCGCACCGCGCGGCCGGGACCAGGGAGGGCCGGCTGCGGCAGGGGCGGATCGTCGCCGACGAGCTCGACGCCTTCGCCGCGGGGCGTCCGCTCGCACACGCCGTCGACCGCGCCCAGCTCTCCTCGATGGCATGAGCGCCGTGGTCGTGCGGTCGGCGCGGGCGGAGGACCAGCCCGCTCTCGCGGCACTGTGGGCGGCCGCCTTCACGCCGCCCCTCGCGCCGGACCAGTGGCTCGTGGACGACGAGCGGCTGAGCCACACGCTCGTCGCGGAAGACGACGAGGGCGTGTGCGGGTCGATCTACGGACTGCCGAAGAGCCTGCGGGAGTCGGACGGCGCGGTGGCGCGGGTGCACGCGATCGGCAGCGTCGCGGTCGCCGAGCGGGCTCGGGGCCGGGGACTGGCCCGCCGGCTCGTGGCCGCCACCCTGGACGCGGCGGGTGACGCCGACTGGGCCCTGCTGTTCACCGGAACCCCCGAGGTGTACCGGTCGAGCGGCTTCACGACCTTCTCGATGCCCCGCACGATGGCCGGACCGTGGGCGGCGTCGGCGACGGCCGTGGAGCTCGCCTCGGTCGTGCGCAAGTCCGTGGGACTCGGCGTCCTCGGCCCGCTGCGCGAGGTCTACGAGCGCTCCCGCACCGGTGTGGTCGTGCTCGCCCCGGTGCGCGGCGACCGCGACTGGACGATGGCGGAGGTGCGACTGCGGGGCGCGACGCTGTACCGGCTCGCCGAGGCGGACGCGACGGTCGGCTACGCGGTGGCGGAGGTGCGCGACGGCGTCGGGCTGCTGCACGAGAGCGCGACCGATCCCACTGCGGCCGATCCGGCCGGGGTGCGTCACGCGGTGCTGGAGGCCGTGGCCGCGGACTGGGCCGCGGCGGGCGTCCGCACCTGCGAGCTGGCCGTCCCCGCGCTGGCA
>NZ_RBLT01000026.1:0-201 GCF_003989315.1 Microbacterium sp. HSID17254 | reverse complement strand
CTTAAAAAAAAAAAAAACTCTAGCACTCCATCCTAGCTTCTACTCGTCCACTTCAAATACACATGAACGATACCCGTGTGTCGAGCATGTAGCTCGGGTCCACTGACACATAATGTATAATCACACATAGCTGAACACACTGTAGTACTATGAACGTGTGGCTAGTTTTTTTTTTTTTTTTTTTTTTTTTTTTTTTTTTTC
>NZ_RBLT01000025.1:0-53662 GCF_003989315.1 Microbacterium sp. HSID17254 | reverse complement strand
ACCACGAGCGGTGTGACGGCGGCGCACACGGCGACCGTGCCCATCAGGGCGCTCAGCACCCCGGTCGCGCTCCCCGTGCTGGCGGCCTTGGCTGCCACGGAGCCCGCGGCCTCGACGAGACCGAACCCGAGCCCCGCGAGCGCGGCGGCCGCGATGAAGACGCCCGGATCCGTCGCGAGGGCGACACCGACGATGGCGGCCGCCTGGAGGAGGCTGCCCAGCACGAGCGTCGTCCGGGGAGGTCGGCGCACCAGGAGCGGGCCCGACAGCAGCACGCCCACGAGCAGTCCCGCGAAGAGGACGGGCACGGCGGCACTCAGGTCGGCATCCGTCGCGTGCTCTGCGGACGGAAGGACGGCCGGGACGAACGCCGCGGTCACGCCGAGGCCGCCGAACGCCGTGAACAGCCCGACGCGGAGTCGGCTCGCGCTCATCTCAGGCACCGCCCGCGCGCACGTGATGCACGGCGGCGAAGGTGTCGCGGAGGGCCTCCATCGAGCGATCGTAGTTGGACTGCGCGACCCCGATGAAGATGCAGTCGACGACCATGAGCTGGGCGATCCGGCTGCCCAGGGCCCCGGAGCGGAAGCCCGTCTCGCGCGCGGCGGTGGTCAGCACGATGTCGGCCTGACCGGCGAGCGGGGAGCCGGCATGGTTGGTGATGGCGATGGTCGTCGCGCCCGCCTGCCGGGCGAGCAGGAGGAACTCGATGGTGTCGGTCGTGGCGCCCGTGTGCGAGACGGCGATCGCGACGTTCCCCGGCCCGAGGGTGGCGGCCGAGGTCCAGGCGGCGTGCGGGTCGGACCACTCCAACGCCGTCCGCCCGATTCGGGTGAGCTTGCGCTGGAGGTCGAGCCCGACGATGGAGCTCGCCCCCACGCCGAAGATGTCCACCCGGGTGGAGGAGGTGATCGCCTCGACCGTGGCGCGGAGCGCGTCGGTGTCGAGCACCTTGGCGGTGTCGGCGAGGGAGAGCGTCTCGGCGAGCGACACCTTCGCGACGATGTCGGCGAGGGTGTCGTTGCGGTCGATGTCGCCGGACACGGCGGGGAGCGCGGCGGTGTCGAAGGTCTCGCGTTCGACCTCCCGCAGCACGTGGTTGCGCAGCTCGCGCACATGCTCGTACCCGAGACGCTTGCAGAACCGCACGACGGACGTGGTCGAGGTGTCGCAGCGGTGCGCGAGCTCGGCGACGGAGAGCCCGGCGGTTCCGGCGGGGTCGGCGAGGAACAGGTCGGCGATGCGCTGCTCGCTCGGACGGAGTTCTGGGCGCAGGGCGCGCATCCGCACGAGCACGAGATGGGTGCCGGCGTCGTCGCGAGCGGCATCGTGGGGCATGGGGTCTCCGATCGGTGTTCATAACACTAGAGGAACTTCTGTTACATGCGTAGATGCTTTCGTGTACTTTTGGTACTTACCCAGACCGACGATGTTCGCGGGGCATCAGGCAGCACCGCCTGATCCGAGCCAGGGCGACGCGGTCCCAGCCAGGAGGAAACAGCAATGAGCACAGCACGGTGGGCGTCTCTCGGCGCCCTCACCGCCACGGGCCTCGCCGCGGCGCTCGTCATCACCGGGTGTTCCGCACCGGCGTCGAACCCGTCCGACACCGGATCCGGATCCGCCGGCGGCGACCTGGTCATCGGCGTCACGAGCGATCCCGACACCCTCTTCCCGTGGAAGGCCACCCAGTTCCAGGCGGTCAACGTCCTGCAGAACCTGTACGGCACGCTGACCGAGTTCGACGAGGAGCTCAACGTCGTCCCCGGTCTCGCCGAGTCCTGGGACGTCTCCGAAGACGGCCTCACGGTCACCCTCCACCTCCGCGAGGGCGTCACGTTCGCGGACGGCAGCGCCTTCGACTCCGCCGACGTGAAGTACTCGCTGGACGCGATCGCCGATGAGGCGACCGCTGCCGTGGCCGCGAGCTCCCTCGCCTCGGTCGCCGCCGTCGAGGCCACCGACGAGAGCACCGTCACCCTCACCCTCAGTGCCCCCGATGCCGCGCTGCCCGCGAACCTCGCCGTCATCAACATGGCGATGCTCTCGTCGGACGACACCGAGGAGGCGCTCAACACCACCCCGAACGGCACCGGCCCGTTCGTGCTGGAGGACCGGAAGGCGAGCCAGTCGCTCACCCTCGCCAAGAACGAGGACTACTGGGGCGACACCGCGCTGCTCGACACCGTCGAGTTCCGCGTGATCCCCGACGAGTCGTCCATCGTCTCGGCGATGCAGTCCGGCAACGTGCAGCTGGCCGTGTTCGACGACCCGCTCGTCGCGCAGACGGCCGAGGGCGCGAACGTCGAGGTCGCCACCACCCCGCAGCTCAGCTACCACGCCCTGCAGCTGAACGCGCAGCGCGGCGACCTCGCCGACGTGAACGTGCGGCTCGCGATGCAGTGCGCGATCGACCGTCAGGAGGTGCTCGACACCGCCGCGCTCGGCGAGGGCGAGGTCACCGGTCCGATCACCTCTCCCGCGTTCAAGTCCGACCCCGACGCGCGCCCGTGCCCCGAGCGTGACCTCGACAAGGCGGCCGAGTACCTGAAGAAGGCCGGCAAGGAGGACGGCGTCACCGTCAAGACGATCGTGTCCCAGGGCGAGTACGCCACCTCCGTCAACGAGGCGCAGAACCTCAAGGCGCAGCTCGCCGACGCGAACATCACGCTCGACCTCGAGGTGCTCGAGTCCGGCGCGTTCGTGGACCGCTGGATCGCGGCCGACTTCGACGCCGCGGTCGCCCTCAACGGCGGACGCCCGGACCCGGACGGCATGTACGGCCGTTACTTCACCAGCACCGGCAACCTGAACCAGGTCGCGGGGTACTCCTCGCCCGAGCTCGACGCGCTCTTCGCCGAGGGACGCGAGACGGCCGACCCGGAGAAGCGCAAGGACATCTACGCGCAGGTCTCCGAGAACCTCGAGGACAACGCCGCCTGGATCTGGCTGTTCACCAGCTACACCTACACCGCGACGGCCTCGACCGTCGACGGCTTCACCCCGATGGCGAACGGCTCGCTGCAGTACCTGCGGACCACCTCCATCCAGTAGCGGAACGAGGGGGCGCGGACGTCCGCGCCCCCTCGGCTCCCCGACGACAGGCACCTCTCCCACGCGCATGTTCAGACAGCTCCTCCGCAACAGCGTGCTGCGACGCATCCTCGCAGCCCTCGGCACCCTCTTCGGCGTCGCCGTCTTCGTCTTCCTGATGCTGCGCGCCATCCCCGGCGACCAGATCAGCTCCGGCCTCGGCACCGAGGCGGCCGCGCTCACTCCGGCGCAGCGTGCCGCGCTCGAGGCGTACTACGGTCTCGACCAGCCGCTCGTCGTGCAGTTCTTCTCCTGGCTCGGCAACATCTTCACCGGCAACCTCGGCTTCTCCTCTCGGGCGCAGACCAGCGTGCTCGAGCTCACCGCCGCCGCGCTGCCGGTCACCTTCGAGCTCGCGATCTTCTCGATCGTCATCGCGCTCGCCATCGGCATCCCGCTCGGCATGCTGTCCGCCTCGAAGCCCGACTCGTTCCGTGACGGCGTCGGTCAGGTCGTCGGCCTCGCCGGCCTCTCGATCCCCGCGTTCCTGCTCGGCACGGCGCTGCTGGCGATCCTCGCGCAGTCCCTCGGCTTCAACCCGAACGGCCAGGGCTACGCGCGGCTCTTCGACGACCCCGCTCTGAACCTCCAGCAGATGCTCCTGCCGTCGATCGTGCTCGGCTTCGGCATCGCCGCGCCGATCATGCGCACCACGCGCACCGCGGTCCTGGAGATCCGTGCCAACGACTTCATCCGCACCGCGAAGGCCAAGGGCGTGCCGCCCCGCCGCCTTCAGGTGCGCCATGTGCTGGGCAACGCGCTGGTCCCCATCGTCACCATGACCGGTCTGCAGTTCGGCTACCTGCTGGGCGGTGCGGTCGTGGTGGAGCAGATCTTCTCGCTCCCCGGCATCGGCCGCCAGGTGCTGCTCGGCATCCAGCAGAAGGAGTACGCGCTCGTGCAGAGCACCGTCCTGGTGATCGCGCTCGCCTTCGTCATCGTCAACCTGCTCACCGACCTGCTCTACCGGGTCATCGATCCCCGGGTGCGTGCCGCATGACCGACATCTCTCAGACCCCGGCCCTCGCTCCCGGCGGCGGGCGCACCATGGAGCGCGTGCGTCTCCTGCTGCGCAGCCGCAGCGGTCTCGCCGGCCTCATCATCGTCGTCCTGCTCGCGGTGCTGAGCCTCGTCTCGGCGTTCGGCCTGCTGCCGTTCGACCCGCTCGCGCAGGACCCGCCGTCCCGGCTGCAGCCGCCGTCCGCGGTGCACTGGTTCGGCACCGACCAGTTCGGCCGCGACGTGTTCTCGCGGGTGGCAGCCGGTGTCGCCAACTCGGCGCTCATCTCCGTGGTCGCCGTGGCGTTCGCGACCGTGGTCGGCACGGTCTGCGGACTCATCGCCGGTTTCTACCGCGGCTTCTCCGACGGGGCGATCACGGCGGTCACCAACGTGCTGTTCGCGTTCCCGCCGCTGCTGCTCGCCCTGTCGCTCGCCTCGGTGTTCGACCGCAACTGGTTCACGATCGCCGTGGCCATCGCGATCGTCTACGTGCCGATCTTCATCCGCGTGACCCGCGGCCCCGTGCTGTCGCTGCGCGAGGTGGAGTACGTCAAGGCGGCCAAGAGCACGGGGCAGAGCCGCATGGCGACCATGTTCCGCCACGTCCTGCCGAACATCACCTCGATCATCATCGTGCAGGTCACGCTCTCCCTCTCGTGGGCGGTGCTCACGGAGGCGTCGCTGAGCTTCCTCGGACTCGGGACTCCGCCGCCCGCGCCCTCGCTCGGCTCCATGATCTTCGAGGCGCGGACCCTCGTGACCATCGCCCCGTGGACGATGATCGCCCCCGGCGTGGTCGTCGTGCTCCTCGTCGTCGGCCTGAACCTGCTGGGCGACGGGCTGCGCGACAGCCTCGACCCGCGGAACCGGGGCAAGCGATGATCGCGGAAGACCTCGGCGCCCTCGCCACCGAGGCGAGCGACCCCCGGTACGCCCGCCTCGATCAGATGAGCGTGGCCGAGCTCGCGCAGACCATGAACGAGGCCGACGCCACCGTGCCCGCGGCCGTGCAGCGCGCCCTCCCGCAGATCGTCCCGGCGATCGAGCAGACGGCCGCGCGCATGGCGCAGGGCGGACGCCTGGTCTACGTCGGCGCAGGCACCCCCGGACGCATCGGCGTGCTCGACGCCTCCGAGTGCCCGCCCACGTTCAGCACCCCGCCGGAGCTGGTGTTCGCGATCATGGCCGGCGGTCCCGGCGCGATCGTGAACCCCGTCGAAGGCGCGGAGGACGACGCGGAGGCGGGTGCCGCGGCCATCGACGCCGCGGACATCGGCCCGCTCGACACCGTGATCGGCATCGCCTCCAGCGGCCGCACGCCGTACGTGGTCGCCGCCGTCCGACGGGCGCGGGAGCGCGGGGCGCTCAGCGTGGGCCTGTCCTGCAACACCGGCACCGCGCTGAGCGCGGTCGCCGAGCACGGCATCGAGGTCGAGGTCGGCCCCGAGGTGCTCGCCGGCTCCACGCGCCTCAAGTCCGGCACGGCGCAGAAGCTCGTCCTGAACATGTTCTCGACCATCGCGATGGTCCGGAACGGCAAGGCCTACGGCAACCTGATGGTCGACGTGAAGGCCACGAACCACAAGCTCCGCGAGCGCGCGATCCGCATGGTGCGGACGATCGCCGACGTCGATCGCGACACGGCGGCCGCCGCGCTGGAGAGCGCAGGGTGGGATGTGAAGCTCGCCACGATCATGATCCGCCGCGGGGAGGACCTCGCCGCGGCCACCGACCGACTCGCGGCGGCCGACGGCCGTCTGCGCACCGCACTGGAGGAGAACTGATGCGCGTCCTGGGACTGATCTCCGGCACCTCGCACGACGGGATCGACGCCGCCGTCGTCGACTTCGCTACCAACGGGGGATTCACGGCGCACGGCGTCGACCTTCGGGGCACGGTGCTCGCGTCCACGAGCGTCCCCTACGATCCCGCGCTGCGGGCACGCCTCATCGCCGCGCTCCCTCCGGCGCAGACCACCCTGGCCGAGGTGGCCGAGCTCGACACCCTCATCGGGCAGGCGTTCGCCGATGTCGCGGCCGAGGTCGCGGCCGAGGTCGGCGGCGTCGACGCGGTGTGCTCGCACGGCCAGACCGTCTACCACTGGGTCGACGGCGCCCACGCCCTCGGCACCCTCCAGATCGGGCAGCCCGCCTGGATCGCCGAGAAGGTCGGTGTGCCCGTCGTCTCCGACATCCGTATCCGCGACATCACCGCGGGCGGCCACGGCGCTCCGCTCGTGTCGTTCCTCGACGAGCTGCTGCTCCGTGGCCGCGCCGGCGTCTCGGCGGCGCTCAATCTCGGCGGCATCTCCAACATGACCGTCGTCCGCCCGGACGGCCTCGTCGCCTACGACATCGGCCCCGCGAACGCCCTGGTCGACGCGGTCATCGTCGCGCACGACCTCAACCCGCTCGGCTATGACGACGATGCGGCGATCGCCCGGACCGGACGGATCGACCAGGCGCTGCTGGACGCCATGCTCGCGGACCCGTACTACGCCCTCACCCCGCCGAAGAGCACGGGCAAGGAGCACTTCCACCTCGCCTACGTGCAGGAGCACCTCGCGGCGCAGGGACGTGAGATCGCGGTCGCCGACGTCGTGCGCACGCTCACCGAGCTCACGGTCCGCACGGTCGCCCGCGACGTCGAGGCCGCCGGGATCGGCTTCCTCGCGGTGTCCGGCGGCGGCTGCCGCAACCCGCTGATCCTGGACGGGCTGCGGACCGCGCTGCCGCAGACCGAGGTCGTCCTGGCCGACGAGCTCGGCGCCCCCGCCGACAGCAAGGAGGCCATCCTCCTCGCGCTCATCGGCTGGTCGACCCTGCACGGCGTCCCCGCCATCGTCCCCGGCGGGACCGGGGCGCGCGAGCCGCGCATCCTCGGCACGATCACGCCCGGCGCCGGTCCGCTGCAGATGCCAGAGCCGGTGGCGGCCATCGACTCCCTCGCCCTCACGGAGGCGGCGGGATCGTGACCGTCGTCGAGCGGATGCGCGTGCTGCGGGTGCCTTCGCCCCTGGCGCGTCCCTTCGTCACGGCCGTCCGTCGCACGGACCACCTCGATGTCGTGCTCGTGGAGGTGACCGACGCCGACGGCCGCCGCGGATACGGGGAGGCCGCGACGAGCTGGCGTGTCACGGGGGAGAGCCCGGAGAGCGTGACGGCCGTG
This sequence comes from Microbacterium sp. HSID17254, assembly GCF_003989315.1. Classification (NCBI taxonomy): domain Bacteria; kingdom Bacillati; phylum Actinomycetota; class Actinomycetes; order Micrococcales; family Microbacteriaceae; genus Microbacterium; species Microbacterium sp. HSID17254. The sequence continues at coordinate 46,399 of NZ_RBLT01000025.1, read as the reverse complement.
GTCGCCGGTCCCTTCGCCGACGCCGTGCTCGGGCGCTCCGTCGACGACCCCGGGCTGCCGGACGCCCTCGCCGCGGCGGCCTGGGGCAACGCCGCTGCTCGCAGTGCGGTGGCCTGCGGGGTCGCCGATCTCGCCGCGCAGCACCGGGACGAGCCGCTCGCGCAGACGCTCGCCCCGCACGCAGACGCGCCCGCGCGCATCCGTACCGACATGACGCTGTCGGTGGCGGAGCCGGCCGCACTGGCCGCGACCGCCGTCGAGCATGCGGCGGCGGGATTCCGCTGCCTCAAGATCAAGGCGTCCCGCGAATACGACACGGTCGCGGGTCTCCTGGCCGTCCGCTCCGCCGTCGGTGCCGACATCACCCTGCGCGTGGACGCGAACCAGGCGTGGGACGCCGAGACCGCGATCCGCGTCATCCGGGCGGCGGAGGACGCCGGTCTCGGACTCGAACTCGTCGAGCAGCCCGTCGCCGCGCGCGACCTCGATGCGCTGGCCGTGGTGACCGCCGCCGTCGACACGCCGATCATGGCGGACGAGTCGGTCCGCACCGCGCAGGATGTCCGCGACATCGCCGCGCGCGCAGCCGCCGGGCTCGTGAACGTCAAGCTCGCCAAGACCGGCGGGCTCCGCGAGGCGCTCGCGTGCGTGCAGGCCGCCCGTTCCGCCGGACTCGGCGTCATCGTCGGCTGCATGATGGAGTCGCACGTCGGGGTGGCCGCCGCCGCGCACCTCGCCGCCGCCATCGCTCCGGACGTCGTGCACGACCTCGACGCGGCATCGTGGCTGCGCCGGTCGCCGGTGACCGGAGGGCTGACCGCCGACGCGGAGTGGCTCACCCTCGCCGCGGCGGCGGGACTGGGGATCACCGGGATCGCCCCCGATGCCGAGGTGCTGCTCGACCGCTCCCGGACCGGAGCTCTCGTATGAGCGCCGCCGAGGCGATCGCCGCAGTCCTCGCCGGGCCGACCGCGCCGCGCGGAGCCGTCGCCGGTGTCGCCACCCGCATGGGCCGGGACACGGCCGCCGGCGGCCTCGCCGATCTCGCGGGGACGCCGGTCACGACGGACACGGCGTTCGACCTCGCCTCGGTCACCAAGGTCGCCGCCACCACCACCGCGATCCTCCGGCTGGTCTCCCGGGGCGACCTCCGGTTCGACGATCCGGTGGACCGCTTCGTCCCCGGAACCGCCTGCGCCCCCGGGACGACCGTGCGGCACCTGCTCCTGCACCGGGCGGGGCTCTGGGAGTGGCAGCCGCTCTACCTCGACGGTACGAACGACGGCGCGGCCGCCGCCGACACTCTCCCGCTCCGCTACGGCGTGGACGAAGGACGGCACTATTCCGACCTGGGCTTCCTGATCCTCGGACGGATCATCGCCGCCGCGACCGGCCTCCCCCTCGACGCCGCCGTGCGCGAGCTCGTGACCGGGCCCCTCGGTCTCACGCGCACGGGCTACGGGCCCGTCTCCGGTCCGGTCGCGTCATCCGCGGGCGACGGGGATGCCGCCGAGCGACGCATGGTCGCCACCGGCACGCCCTACCCGATCCTCACCTCTCGCCGGCACTTCCCCTGGCGTGAGGGGGAGATCACCGGGGTCGCCAACGACGGCAACTGCTTCCACGCCCTGCACGGCGTCTCCGGGCACGCCGGCCTGTTCGGCACGGTCGACGAGCTGCTGACCCTCGGCGTCGCGCTCGCCGCCCCCGAGACGCACCCCGAGCTGTGGGACCCGGCGCTCGTGACCGAGCTGTTCCGCGACGGCCCCGACCCCGGGCAGGCCCTCGGCTGGCGCAGCGACACCGTGACGGCGGACGGGCGCTCGACCCGGGTGCTCTGGCATCCCGGCTACACCGGATGCGCGCTGGGCGTGGTCCCCGCCACCGGAACCGCCGTCGTCCTCCTCGCGAACCGGCTGTTCGCCGACGAGATCGCCCCCACCGAGACCCTGTGGCGCGCAGCGCTGCCCGCACTCCTGGACCCCGAAGGAACGAGTACCCCATGAGCACCACTCCGCCCGTGCTGAGCATCGACGGCCTCGCGGTCGCCTTCCGGACCGGCTCCGAGCTGGTCACCGCCATCAGCGACATCTCGATCGACATCGCCGCCGGGGAGACGGTCGCCGTGGTCGGCGAGTCCGGCTCCGGGAAGTCCACCACGGCGGCCGCGGTCAACCGCCTGCTGCCGGAGAACGGCGTCATCACGGCGGGCAGCATCCGCTTCGACGGCCGCGAGCTCACCGACCTCCCCGAGAACGCGATGGTGTCGCTCCGCGGGGCCGGCATCGGCCTCGTGCCGCAGGATCCGATGTCGAACCTCAACCCCCTCCTGCGCGTGGGTGAGCAGATCGGGGAGGCGCTCGAGGTCCACGGGTACACGAGCGGCGACGCGACGAAGGCCCGTGTGGTCGAGCTGCTGGAGATGGTCGGGATCCCCGACGCCGCCCGCCGCGCGACCCAGTACCCGCACGAGTTCTCCGGGGGCATGCGGCAGCGGGTGCTCATCGCGATGGGGCTCGCCTGCAAGCCGCGGCTGCTCATCGCCGACGAGCCCACGTCGGCGCTCGACGTCACGGTGCAGCGGCGGATCCTCGACCAGCTCGACCAGCTGACCGACGAGCTGGGCACCGCGGTGTTCCTCATCACCCACGACCTCGCCCTCGCCGCCGAGCGCGCCGACCGGATCGTCGTGATGTTCCGTGGCCACGTCGTCGAGGAGGGGACATCGGCGGAGGTGCTCGGGAACCCGCAGCACGAGTACACCCGGCAGCTGCTCGCCGCCGCACCGAGCCTCGCGTCCCGCCGCGACGCCCTGCCTGCGCGCGAGGTCGCCGCCGACGCCGTGCCCTTCGTCGAGATCCGGGACCTGCGCAAGGAGTTCCCGCTCCGGAACGCGAAGGCCGGGGAGCCGCAGACCTTCACGGCGGTCGACGGCGTGAGCTTCTCGATCCGTCGCGGCACGACCGTGTCCATCGTGGGCGAGTCGGGCTCGGGCAAGTCCACGACGGCGAACATGGTGCTCGGTCTCGAGGACGCGACCTCGGGGTCCATCCTCTTCGACGGCACCGACCTCACGACCCTCCGCCGCACGGAGCTGTTCGCGCTGCGCCGTCGCGTGCAGCCCGTGTTCCAGAACCCCTACGCCTCGCTCGACCCGCGCTACACGGTCGAGCAGTCGATCGCCGAGCCGCTGCGCGTACACCGGATCGGCACCGCCGCTTCCCGGCACGCCCGCGTCCTGGAGCTCCTGGAGCAGGTCGCCCTGCCCGCGGCCATGGCCGAGCGGCTGCCGCACGAGCTCTCCGGCGGACAGCGGCAGCGCGTCGCGATCGCCCGCGCCCTGGCCCTGGAGCCCGAGCTCGTCGTGCTGGACGAGGCGGTCTCCGCGCTCGACGTGCTGGTGCAGGCGCAGATCCTCGATCTCCTCGCCGACCTGCAGAAGCGCCTCGGGCTCAGCTACCTCTTCATCAGCCACGACCTGGCCGTCGTGCGCATGATCTCCGACGAGGTGCACGTGATGCAGCGCGGCGTCGTGGTCGAGAGCGGCACCCCGGAGAGCATCTTCGACACGCCGCAGCATCCGTACACCCGGGAGCTGCTCGCCGCGATCCCCGGGGCGTCGCTCGCCTCCTGAGACCTCCCGGCGGCCGTCGGCTCAGCGCCGGCGGTCGTCGTCGTCCCAGGGGCCTTCCCACCAGCCGGCACGGCCGTCGTCCTCGCCGCCGCGGCGGCGGGAGCGCACGAACTGCACCACGAACACGACCAGCGACGTGAGCATGATGAGGAACAGGACGAGGAACAGCAGGTCGCTCTGGTTCATGGACGCTTCCCCTCCGCGGCATCCGCCACGATCTTCGCGATGCGCGCGGCCCTGGTCTCCGGCCGCTTTGCCATCGCGATGTGCGTGAGGCCGAACTTCTTCACCGACTTCGGGAACGCATCCCAGTTCCCCCTCGCCGCGGGCACCGCGTCGAGGGCGGCCGTGAGCTCGGGCGGCTCGATGCCGGCCTCGGGGCCGTCGAGCACGGTCCACGAACCGTTCGCCTTCGCCGTCTCCAGCGCTCGGATGCCGGCGGGGGCGAGGAGCCCCGCGGCCTCCAGCTCCGCGATGCGGGCCTTGTTCGTCGCCGCCCAGCCGCTCCCCGGGCGTCGAGGGGAGAACCACTGGCCACCGGTCTCGTCGTCGAACGTGCGCACCGGGCCGTCGATCCACCCGAAGCACAGCGCCTGCCGGACGGCGTCCTCGTAGCCGACGCCGGTGGCGGATCGCCCGCGCACGCTCAGCAGCCACACCCCGGCCGTGCGTTCGTGGTTCGCCTCGAGCCAGGCGCGCCAGGCCGCGGCGTCCGCCGCCGTGACCCGCTCGCCGTCGTCGAGGGCGCCCACGTCAGTCCTCGTCGAGGGTGGGGATCGAGTCGGTGATGGTCGGCAGCAGGTCGGCGACCGAGTCGACGATCTCGTCCGGGCGGAAGGGGTACTGCTCGATGATCCGCTGGTCGCTGATGCCGGTGAGCACGAGCACCGTGTGCAGACCCGCCTCGATGCCGGCGACGATGTCCGTGTCCATCCGGTCGCCGATCATGCCGGTCTTCTTCGAGTGCGCGCCGATCTTGTTCAGGGCCGAACGGAACATCATCGGATTGGGCTTGCCGACGACGTAGGGCTCCTTGCCGGTGGCCTTGGTGATGAGGGCGGCGATCGCTCCCGTGGCCGGCAGCACCCCGTCGGCGCTCGGGCCGGTGGCGTCCGGGTTGGTCACGATGAAGCGCGAGCCGTTGATGATGTGGCGGATGGCCTTCGTGATGGCCTCGAACGAGTAGTTGCGGGTCTCGCCGACGACGACGAAGTCGGGGTTCGTCTCGGTCATGATGAAGCCGGCCTCGTGCAGCGCGGTGAGGATGCCGGCCTCGCCGATGACGAAGGCGGAGCCGCCCGGGAGCTGCTGCGCGAGGAAGTCGGCGGTCGCGAGCGCCGAGGTCCAGATGCGCTCCTCCGGCACGATCAGGCCGCTCGCACGGAGGCGGGCCGAGAGGTCGCGGGCGGTGAAGATGGAGTTGTTCGTGAGCACGAGGTACGGGATCTCGTTGCGCTCCCATCCGGCGAGGAGTTCGGAGGCCCCGGGGATGGCGTCGTTCTCATGGACGAGCACGCCGTCCATGTCGGTGAGCCAGCATTCGATGTCGTCACGGTGTGCCATGTGCTCAGCCTAGAGGCCCCACCTTTCCTTTCGAATCGCCTGATTGGCCCCATCCCCGGCCGATCTGCCGCAAAGTGCGCGATTCGAAGCCGGGGTCAGGCCGACAACCACACCACGTCGCGGGCGGCGGGGGGCAGCGGCGGCTCGGTGCCGTCGAGGGCGATGCCGGACGGGGTCACCGTCACGGTCGTCCCGACGACGACCCCGTGGGAGTCGAGGGTCCGCAGGAGCTCCGGGTCGCGGTCGTCGACGCGCAGCACGCGGCCGGTGTGTCCGTCCGGGGCGTCGGCGAGCAGGACGAAGGGCTCCCGTTCGATGCGGCCCTCCGCGTCCGGGATGGCGTCTCCGTGAGGGTCGAAGCGCGGCCGCCCCAGGCGCTCGTCGATGCCCTCGAGCAGCCGGTCGCTGATGGTGTGCTCCAAGACCTCGGCCTCGTCGTGCACCTCATCCCATCCGTACCCGAACTCCTGCACGAGCCAGGTCTCGATGAGGCGGTGGCGGCGGACCATCGCGAGGGCCCGGGTGGTCCCCGCGTCCGTCAGCCGGACCGCTCCGTAGGGCACGTGCGACACGAGTCCCGCCGCGGCGAGCTTCTTCACCATCTCCGTGACCGACGACGGGGCGATGCCGAGCTTGGTCGCCAGGACCGAGGGGGTGATCGGCGCATCCTGCCACTCGGTGTGCGCGTAGACGGTCTTCAGGTAGTCGTCAGCTGCCGGGGATGCCACCCCACCACTCTACGTGTCCGGGTCGGCCGGCCTCGCGGCCTGAGTCAGGCGCCCGCGGAGCCGAGCAGGATCACGGTCGCCTGCCCCGCGAAGAAGAGCACGAGGAATCCCAGGAGGGCGGCGGCGAGCGAGAGGCGCCCGTCGAAGCCCTCCACCTCGGCGATGCCCACCTTGCGGGCACGGAAGGCGAAGATCAGGGTCGCGACGCCGAGGGCGAGCTGGACCCACGGGCTGGCGGGGCCGATGACCTTCGGGAACGCGATGAGCAGACCGCCGATGACGCCGGTCGCGAAGCCGCTCCAGGTGAGGAGGCGGACGGTGCGACGGGAGGAGTCTGCAGACATGATGTCGAGCCTATCCGGCGTCATGCCCCCGTCAGCACCAGCCAGAGCAGGGCGCCGTTCAGGGCGATGAGGAGCACGGAGGCCACGACCCCGGCGACCGTCGTCCACGGCCGGTTGACCCAGGCGCCGAGCGTGCGGCGCTGCGCGGTGAGGGCGACGAGCGGGATCAGCGCGAACGGGATGCCGAACGACAGCACGACCTGGCTGAGGACGAGGGCGAGCGTGGGGTCCACCCCGATGCCGAGGATCACCAGCGCGGGGATGAGCGTCACCAGTCGGCGGGCCAGCAGGGGGATGCGCACGTGCAGGAGGCCGTGCATGATCTCGGCGCCCGCGTACGCGCCGACGGAGGTCGAGGCGAGACCCGAGGCGAGCAGTCCCACGGCGAAGAAGGTCGCCACGACCGGGCCGAGGCCTGCGGCGAGGGCGGCGTGCGCCCCCTCCAGCGAGTCGGTGCCCGCGACGCCCGCGAGGTTCGCCGCCGCGAGCAGGAGGATTCCGAGGTTCACCGAGCCCGCGATGACCATCGCGATCGTCACATCCCAGCGCGTCGCCGTGAGCAGGCGGCGGATCCGCGAGGTCTCGATCCGGGCCGCCTCCTCGGTCGTCTCGGCACTCGTCGCACCGAACCGGTCGCGGGCCAGAGAGGAGTGCGCGTAGATCGCGTGCGGCATGATCGTCGCGCCGAGGATCGAGGCGGCGAGGAGCACGGACCCCGTGTCCTCGAAGCGCGGCACGAGGCCGCTCACGACGCCGGCCGGGTCGGGTGGCGCGAGGAACAGGCCGGCCATGAAGCCGATCGTGATCACGAACATGAGGCCGATGATCACGAACTCGAACGGTCGGGCGCCGCGACGGTTCTGCACCGCGAGCAGGACCATGGACACGGCCCCGGTGATGAGGCCGCCCCACAGCAGCGGCACGCCGAAGAGAAGGTTCAGGGCGACGGCGCCGCCGATGACCTCGGCGAGGTCCGTCGCCATCGCGACCAGCTCCGCCTGGAGCCAGTAGGCGCGGCGGGCCCAGGGGCGGCGCAGCCGCTGGCCCAGCACCTCCGGGAGGCTCTGGCCGGTGACGACGCCGAGCTTCGCGGACAGGTACTGGATCAGCCAGGCCATCACGTTGCCGGCGACGACCACCCACACGAGCAGATAGCCGTACTGCGCCCCCGCCGTCATGTTGCTGGCGACGTTGCCCGGGTCGAGATAGGCCACGCCCGCCACCAGCGCCGGTCCCAGCAGCCACAGCAGGCGCGGCGAAGCGGTGCGAGCAGGGATCACGGAGGCGGCGGAATTTTTAGGCACACCGAAACCGTAGCGTATTTTTCGGCGCACCTAAATATCGTGTCGCGATGGCCGGGCCCCCTTCGACGACGGGGCGCCGGCTCCTCCGCCCCACGGCGACCAAGCGGAGGCGGCGATAGCCTGGCGGGATGGAAGCGCAGCGCCCCGAGAGCACGGAACCGACCACCCCCGGGGGGTCCTCGGCGCAGCCCGGATACGGCGTCGGCCCCTGGCCCGGAGGGCCGTCGGCCTGGCCCGAGGGAGAGCAGTACGATCCCGAGCTCCTCGCGCACGGCGACACGCGAAACGTCATCGACCGCTATCGCTATTGGCGCATGGAGGCGATCGTCGCTGATCTCGATACGCGGCGTCATCCGTTCCACGTCGCGATCGAGAACTGGCAGCACGACATGAACATCGGTTCCATCGTGCGCAGCGCCAACGCGTTCCTCGCCGATACGGTGCACATCATCGGCCGCCGTCGCTGGAACAAGCGTGGCGCCATGGTGACCGACCGCTACCAGCACGTCGTGCACCACGAGGACATCGCGACCTTCGCCGCCTGGGCGGCCGCCGAGGGGCTGCCCGTCATCGCGATCGACAACGTCGACGGGGCCGTGCCGGTGGACCGCGCCGACCTGCCGCGCTCGTGCGTGCTCCTCTTCGGTCAGGAGGGGCCAGGGCTGTCGCCGGAGGCACTGGCTGCCGCCTCCGGTCACATCGAGATCACGCAGTACGGCTCGACCCGCTCGATCAACGCGAGTGCCGCCGCCGCCGTCATCATGTACGAGTGGTGTCGTCGCCACGCGGAGTGAGCACGAGGAGCGGTCGTACCTGCTCCGTCAGGCCGGATCGATGCCGAAGAGGTGCCGCGAGATCGCGCTGACGTCGCGGTCGAGGCCGTCCATGCGCCGGCTCAGACCGTGCACCTCCTTCCGGAGATCCCCGATCTCGGCTTTCACGCCGACGATCTCGCCCTTGATCCCGACGATCTCGCCCTTGATCCCGCCGATCTCGCCCTTGATCCCACCGATCTCGCCCTTGATCCCACCGATCTCGGTGTGGATCCCGCCGATCTCCGTGCGGACCGTGCCGATCTCCGTCTTGATGATCCTCACGAACATCGTCGCCATGAGCGTGATCGTGGCGTACATGCCCGAGGCGAGAACCCCGATCGTCGTCCATACCTGCGCGTCGTTCATCCCCAGCATCCCTTCAGTGTCGCTCCATGCTGGACCGGAGCGACAGAGTGGCGGGGCGCTGTATTCCGCTGTGCCCGGCGGCGGGGGATAAGTCGTTCTTCGGGTCGACTGTGGAGGAGCTACGCCGACGCGGCGAGCCATCGCCCGGAGCGCACTCGCCACCCCAGCGTCGCCAGCCGTGCGAGCAGGTACACCCCGAAGAACGCGACGGCGAGCCACACGAGGCCGGCGGTGCCGTCGACCCCCGTCGCGGCGATGATCGCCAGGGTGGGCAGGAACGGCACGAGGTTCAGACCGCCCGCGATCGCCAGGTACCGGGCGTCGTTCGCTCCCATGAGCACTCCGTCCAGCACGAACACCACGCCCGCGACCGGCTGCGCCACCGCGAGCACGATCAGGGCCGGCTGCACCACCTCTGCCACGCCCTGATCGCCGGTGAAGACGATGCCGAGCACCCCGGAGAGGGCGGCGATGACGGCGCCGACCACGACGCCGAACCACGCTCCCCACGCGACCGTCCGCGCCAGCACTCGCCGCACCTGCTCCTCGTCACCGGCACCCAGCTCCTTGCCGATCAGCGCCTGCGCGGCGATCGCGAGCGCGTCGAGGGCGAAGGCCGCCGCCGAGAAGATGGTGAACACGATCTGCCACCCGGCGAGCTCCTCGGTGCCGATCCCGGTCGCCACGGCCACGGTGGCGAGCAGGGCGACGCGCAGGCTCACGGTGCGGAGGAACAGCCAGCCGCCCGACGTCGCGGTGTGGCGCAGGCCCTCCCGCTGGGCGCGCAACGAGGCGCTGTGCCGGGCCGCCAGCCGCCGGACCACGAGCGCGTACGCCGCGACCATGCCCCATTGCGCCGTCACCGTACCTGCCGCGGAGCCGGCGATGCCCCAGCCGAGTCCGTAGATGAAGAGCCAGTTCAGCAGGGCGTTCGCCGCGAAGCCGAGCCCCGCGATCCACAGCGGGGTCATGGTGTCCTGCATCCCGCGCAGCAGCCCGGTGGCGGCGAACACGATGAGCATCGCCGGGAGCCCCCACATCGAGATCACGAGGTACTCGTTCGCCTGTGCCGCGACCTCCGCGCTCGCGCCGAACAGGGAGACGAGCCAGGGCGAGGAGACGGCGCCGACGACGGCGAGCACGGCACCAAGGCCGAGCGCGAGCCACATGCCGTTGATCCCGACCGAGACCGCCTCTCCCGGACGCCCGGCCCCGAATCGTCGCGCGACCGCGGGGGTCGTGGAGTACGCGAGGAACACCATGAGGCCGACGATCGTCTGCAGCACGGCTCCGGCGATGCCGAGCCCGGCGAGGGGGACGGTGCCGAGATGGCCGACGAGGGCGGCGTCGACGATGAGGAAGGCCGGCTCCGCGATGAGCGCGCCGAGGGCGGGGACCGCCAGGCGCAGGATCTCGCGGTTCAGGGAGGTGCGGGCGGCCATCCTCCGAGCCTATGACCTGTCGTCGACGCCCGAGACCGCCGGCCTCGACCGGACGTAGGGTGAAGGAGGAGCTCCCAGCGGACGGAGGCGCACCATGACGGATCCCCGGGAGGCGGCCGCGCGCTATCGAGCGCGGCAGCAGCAGGGCGATGCTGTCCCGGACGAGGCGGACACCGCCGCGCCGCCCGGTGCCGCGGCCGCGGTGGACCGCGCCGCCTTCGTTGAATCCGCCATCCAGGTCGCCATCCGTCGCGGCGACTTCGACGATCTGCCGGGAGCCGGGAAACCGCTCGAAGGTCTCGGCGACCACCACGACCCGGACTGGTGGATCCGCCGGAAGATCGAGACCGAGGGCCTGACCGGGCTCGGCCCTCCCGCCATCCTCCTGCGCACGGAGGACCGCGAGCTCGACGGGCAGCTCGACCTCCTCGGTCGCGAGTCCGACGTGCGCGAGGTGCTCGAGGACTTCAACCGGCGTGTGCGCGAGGCCCGACGCCAGCTCCAGGGCGGACCTCCCGTCGTGACCCCGCTGCGCGACGTCGACGCCGAGGTCGTCGCGTGGGCGGAACGCCGGGCCGCGCGGACACCGCTGCCCGAGACGTCGCCGCGGCGCCGACGCTTCGGGCGCCGACGCCGGGACTGAGGTCTTCTGGACACCGTGGGGGACCCCGGCCATAGGCTGGAGCGCATGACCGACGTGCTTCCCGCGGGCCTCGCGCTCGACGACCTCAGCCCCGACATCCGCCCGCAGGACGACCTGTATCGCCACGTGAACGGCGCCTGGATCGCTCGCACCGAGATCCCCGGGGACAAGGCGCGCTGGGGCTCCTTCCATCTGCTGGCCGAGCAGGCCGAGAAGGACGTCCGTGCGATCGTCGAGGAGTCGCAGGAGGCGGAGGAGGGCACCCTCGCCCGCAAGATCGGCGACCTCTTCGCGAGCTTCATGGACACCGACCGCATCGCCGCCGCCGGCGTGACCCCGCTGGCCGAGACGTTCGCCGAGATCGACGCGATCGACGGCATCCCGGCCTTCCTGCGCACCGTGGGCACCTACGACCGGGAGGGCCGGGCGGCGGTGATCGGCCTCTACGTCGACGGCGACCCCGGGAACCCGGAGCGCTACCTCCCGGTGCTCGTGCAGGCCGGGCTCTCGCTGCCGGACGAGAGCTACTTCCGTCTCGACACCTTCGCGGAGACCCGCGCGGCGTACCGGGAGCACCTGGAGCGCCTGCTCTCGCTCGCCGGCGTGACCGATGCCGCGGCGCAGGCCGAGCGCTCCATCGCGCTGGAGACCGAGCTCGCCGGACACCACTGGGACAACGTGCGCAGCCGTGACGCGGTGGCGACCTACAACCTCAAGACGTGGGACGAGCTGCAGGAGCTCGCCGGCGTCGACCTCAGTCCGTGGCGCGAAGCCGTGACGCCGACGAACCCGCAGGCGTTCGACGAGGTCGTCGTCGCGCAGCCGAGCTTCTTCGAGGGGCTGGGCGCTCTGCTCACTCCCGAGCGGCTGGACGACTGGAAGGCCTGGCTGCGTGCGAAGGTCGTGCATGCGGCTGCGCCCTACCTCACCGACGAGCTCGTGCAGGAGAACTTCTCGTTCTACGGCACCCAGCTCACCGGCGTCCCCACGATCCGCGAACGTTGGAAGCGCGGCGTCTCCGTCACCGAAGGGGCCCTGGGCGAGGCGATCGGCAAGGTCTACGTCGAGCGGCACTACCCGCCGACGGCGAAGGCGGCCATGGACGAGCTCGTCGCGAACCTCGTCGAGGCCTATCGGCAGAGCATCGAGACCCTGGAGTGGATGACCGCGGAGACCCGGCAGCGGGCGCTGGCGAAGCTGGACGCGTTCACCCCGAAGATCGGGCACCCCGAGGTGTGGCGTGACTACTCGGCCCTCGTGATCGACCGGACCGATCTCCTCGGCAACGTGCGCCGCGCGGCGATCTTCGAGCACGACCGCAACATCGACAAGGTCGGGAAGCCGATCGACCGCACCGAGTGGCACATGCCGCCGCAGATGGTGAACGCGTACTACAACCCCTCGATGAACGAGATCGTCTTCCCCGCGGCCATCCTCCAGTACCCGTTCTTCGACGCCGGACGGGACGCGGCCGCGAACTACGGCGGGATCGGCGCGGTCATCGGGCATGAGATCGGCCACGGTTTCGACGATCAGGGCAGCCGATACGACGGCGAGGGGCGCCTGCAGGACTGGTGGACCGACGCGGATCGCGCGGCCTTCGAGGAGCGCACGAAGGCGCTCATCGCGCAGTACGACGCCCTCGTGCCGGAGGGACTGGACGCCGAGCATCACGTGAACGGCGCCCTCACCATCGGTGAGAACATCGGCGATCTCGGCGGCCTCGGGATCGCGCTGAAGGCGTACGAGCTGTCGCTGCGGGCCGATCCGTCGGTGCCGGAGCCCGTCGAAGGGCCGGTCATCGACGGCTACACCGGTGTGCAGCGGCTGCTCCTGTCCTGGGCGCAGGTGTGGCAGCAGAAGAGCCGCGAGGCCGAGACGCTGCGCCTGCTGACGATCGACCCGCACTCGCCCAACGAGTTCCGGTGCAACCAGATCGTCCGCAACATCGATGCGTTCTACGACGCCTTCGGCGTCACCGAGAAGGATGCCCTCTGGCTGCCGGAGTCGTCCCGTGTGACCATCTGGTGACGAACCTCCGGACTCTGTGAGGCACGCTCCGGCGGTGGGGTTACGATAGCCCTGCCGCCGGGCGCCCCTTCCCGGATGTGCAGTATTCCTCCCCCTCCTGAAGGACCACGCGTGGGTGCGACCGACCCTGGTGACGCGTTCCGGAACCCCTCGGCTCCCGGAGCGTCCGGGAGCGCGCCCGAGTCGTCCAGCGGTCGCCGTTCGCAGCGGCCGGGAGCCCGTCGGCTGCCGCGCCGCGTGGCCGTCGGCCGGCGGTCGTTCACGTCGACGCTGAAGGCCCTCGAAGGCCTCGCGAACTCCGGGGCGCAGGTGTCGGTGCATGTGGTCGACCTCGACTCCCATGTGCACGTGCTGGCGGGAGACGACCACGTGACCATGCCCGTCGCCGGCCTCGGGGTGGTCCCGCTGCTCATCGAGGTGGCGGCGGCGTTCGAGTCCGGCGCCCTCGACCCGCTCGAGATCGTGGAGCGCACGAGCGTCGAGGCCGTGGAGAGCTCCGGGCTGTGGCGACACCTGCGGGCCCCGGCGCTGCCGCTGGAAGACCTCGCCGTGCTCGCCGCGACGGCCGGCGACCCGATCGCCGTGAACATCCTGCTGGAGAAGGTGGGGCACGACCGGGTGCGCGAGCGCATCGAGGGGCTGGGGCTGCGTCGCACCGCCCTGCTCGACCGGTTCCGCGACCGCCGTGGTCCGGACGACGCCCCGCAGGTCGCGGTGGGGTCGGCGCGCGAGCTGGCCGGGCTGTTCTCCGCGCTCGTGAACTCCCAGGTCGTGGATGCCGCCGTCAGCGCCCAGGTGTCGGAATGGCTCAGCCTCAACCAGGACCTCAGCCTCGTGGCCGCCTCGACCGGGCTCGACCCCTTCGCGCACGAGCACGACGCGCACGGCCTGCTGTTCGTGAACAAGACCGGCCGCGACCGGGGAGTGCGCGCTGAGGCGGGCGTGCTCGCGGGGCCGCGGGCCGGTGTCGCCTACTCGATGATCGTGTGCTTCGACGACCTGTCGATCAGCCACCGCCTCCGCGCGCACGACGCCTTCCGCGTGCTCGGCGTCGAGCTCATGGAGTACACGCACTGACCCCGCCTGACCCCGCGCGTGAACGCAGGCATCCGCGTGGCATCAGGCGTCCAGGGTGACAATGAGCCTGACCTCCCGCGGTCGCCTGACCTCGCGTGTGCTCCTGTTCCCACGTCCCCGGAATCCCGCGCGCGAACGCAGGCATCCGCGTGGCGTCAGGCGACGGGGGCGCACCCGGCCTGATGTCGCGCGAGCGCCTGATCGTGCGACGTACGGGCTAGCATCGGGGCATGCCTCATGCCTATACCCCGCACCGCCGCGACGACGGCGAGCTGCTCGGCTGGATCCATCCGGAGGGCGAGGACTGGATCGCCGTCGATGTCCTCGGGCGGAGAGTCTCCGGCCCGGGCGAGTGGCTCGACGCGGAGGCCGCGCTGGAGGTCCACGGCATCGCCTGGCTCGCTGATCCGTGGGTGCTCGAGGGAGAGGGTGAGCGCCCGCTGCGGGTGCGCATCCTCGAAGTGACGCCGGACGAAGAGGGCACGCCGGGGCGCATCGTCGTGAAGGTCGACGACTTCGGGGACATGACCCGTCCCGCGACCGCGCAGTTCACCCTGCCGTGGCCGCTTCCCGCCCGGCTGCGGCCACCGCGTGCCGACGACCCGGATCCGCGCACGATCTCCCGCTGACCCTCCGCCGCAGGTCGCAGATCCGCCGTAGGTCGCACGTTCTGCGGGAATCTCTGCGACCTCGATGCGAATCCACGACCGCCGAACGGGTCAGCGCAGGGAGGGGTGCGGCTCCTCGGCGCGCCGTCGCGGAATGAACAGGGACAGGACCACGGCCAGGATGCCGGCGGCGATCGCGAGCCAGAAGCAGACCTCGAACGCGGCCCGCGTCGGCACGGCCACCCCGCCGACGTCCACGCTCATCGCCGCGAGCACCCCGCCCATCACGGCCGAGGCCGTCGAGGTGCCCACGGAGCGCAACAGCGCGTTGAGGCCGTTCGACGCCCCGGTCTCGTTCGCGGGCACGGAGCGCATGATGATCATGGGCATCGCGGCGAAGGTGAACCCGATGCCGACGCCGATGAAGATGTTGGCGACGAAGATGTGCCACACCTCGGTCGACCACAGCAGCACGAAGACGTAGGCGAGCACGATCGCGATGGCCCCGACGGTGAAGAGCGGGCGCGGCCCCACGGTGCGCTCCAGCCACCCGGACAGCGGCGAGATCACCATCATGACCAGACCCGCCGGCATGATCACGAGCGACGCGGCCACCATGTCGAGCCCGAAGCCGGCACCGCCCACCGCCGGCATCTCCAGCATCTGCGGGAACGTGACGTTCGAGGCGAACAGGGCGAAGCCCATGCCGATGGCGGCGATGTTCGTGAAGAGCACGGCGGGCCGGGCCGCGACCCGGAGGTCGAGCAGCGGATCGTCCGTGCGCAGCTGGTACCAGCCCCACAGCAGCAGCACCGCCACGCCGCCGATCACGCAGACGAGGGTGAGCGGCGCCGTCCAGCCCCACTCGGCGCCGCGCGATACGAACAGCAGCAGACCGGTGAGGCCGATGGCGAGTCCGATGGCCCCGAGCACGTCGAGGCGCCCGGGGGAGCGGAGCACGTCCTCCGGCACCACGGCGAGCACCAGCAGCAGCCCGAGGACTCCGAGGGCGGCGGCGAGCCAGAACAGCATGTGCCAGTCGGCGTTCTCGGCGAGCAGCGCGGCGACGGGCATGCCGATCGCCCCGCCGACGCCCATGGTGGCGCTCATCAGGGCCACCGCGGTGCCGAGGCGCTCGGGTGGCAGCACGTCGCGCATGATGGCGATGCCGAGGGGTACGACGCCGGTCACGGCCCCCTGGAGGGCGCGGCCGATGATGACGCCGACGATCGATCCGGAGAGCGCGGCGATGACCGACCCCACGATGAGGATCGCGAGGAGCGCGATGACCACCCGGCGTTTGCCGTACATGTCGCCGAGACGGCCGGAGATCGGGGTCGCGACGGCGGCCACGAGCAGGGTGATCGTCACCACCCAGGTGGTGTCCTCGCGCGAGGAGTTCAGCAGCTGCGGCAGCTCGGCCTGCAGCGGCACGACGAGGGTGAACATGAACGAGGAGCACAGGCCCGCGAACGCCAGCACCGCGATGATCGCCCACCGCGGAGGGGTACGGGAGAGGCGTTTCCTGGCTCTGTCGTCGTTCGCACCCACCGGCTCAGGCTATCGGCGTTCCCGGAGGGGAGGGGCCGATGTGGTTGCATGGCCGGATGACCGACGACTCCGCGCCCGCGCAGCACCCCGCCGACTCCGCGTACCACCGCCGGCTCCCGATCGGCGAGGTGCTCGACGCCTCGGCGCTCGCGGAGGGGCTGCCCTGGGCGTTCGAGAGCGTCACGATGCGGCCGCTCGAGCCGATGCTCGTGCCGGAGAAGCCCCGCGCCGGCGAGCACGATCCGGCCGCGTGCGGCCACTGCGGTCCGAGCGTGCACACCATCTGGCACGACGACCTCTGGCAGGTGCGCGCCGGGTGGGACGTCGGCGGTCTGCCCTTCATCGGCGGCGTCGCACCGCGCGAGCACTGGCTCCTGGAGAACGCGCCGCAGGACGTGCTCGCCGCCCTCGGGCCGCTGATGCAGCGCGTGTCCGAGGCGGTGAAGAGCATCCCCGGCGTCGCCCGCTGTCACTTCGGGCGCTGGAACGACGGCTCCGCGCACATGCACTTGTGGGCGCTGGGTCGTCCGGCCGGGATGATGCAGGGCCGCGGCGCGGTGCTCGCGTTCTGGGACGGGATCCTGCCGCCGCTGCCGGCGGACATGGCCGAGGAACACCTCCGCATCGTCGCGGAGGCGCTCGCCGCGGGTGGGGGCGAGGCCTTCCCGTACCGGTGAGCCGGAGTCGGTTTCCGCGAACGGGCGGAGGAGGGGCAGACTGGGATCGTGCGAACCATCCGCGATCTCGACACCGTTGAACTCATCCTCGACGCCCAGAGCCTGCTCGACTCCATCCGGGGCCCGCAGCGCGTGGTGGACGCCGGGACCCTCCGTGCCCTGCAGCAGTCGGGCAACTACGTCGTCGGCTTCTTCGACGGCGAGGGCGACGAGGAGCGCATGGTCGGCGCCTCGATCGCCTTCTTCGGCGAACCGGCCCGTCGCGCCATGCACTCGCACATCACGGCTCTGCTGCCCGAGTACCGGGGGCGCGGATGGGGCCGTGAGCTCAAGGAGCACCAGCGGCAGTGGGCGTTCTCCCGCGACGTCGGCCGCATCACCTGGACCTTCGACCCGCTGGTCGCCCGGAACGCGCACTTCTTCCTCACCGTCCTCGGCGCGCGCGCCACGGGCTACTCGGTGAACCGGTACGGCATCTTCGGCGGCGGCGACGCGGGCGACGAGAGCGACCGCCTCGACGTCGAGTGGGCGCTCGCGGACATCGCCAAGCCCCCGGCGGAGGACGCCGTCGTCGAGACGCTGGAGATCCCGGACGACATCGAGGGCATGCGGGAGTCCGACCCGGCGGCCGCGCACGAGTGGCGGCTGCGGCTGCGCGCGCAGATGGAGGGGCTGCTCGGCAGCGGCCTCCACATCGCGGGCTTCGAGACCGGCCGGGGCTACCTCTTCACCGCGTGATCGCCGGGGCCGTCACCGCACGCCCCGCATGAGCCGCAGCACGGGCTTCACGCTCAGCAGCAGTCCGATGCCGACGAGGATCGCGATGCCGCCGAGGATCGAGAAGTACGGCACCTCGTTCTCCGGATCGTAGAACTTCACGAGCTCGCCCGAGATGGCGGTGCCGAGGGCGATCGACAGGAAGAACAGCGCGACCATCTGCGTGTGGAACACGGCCGGGGCGAGCTTCGTCGTCACCGACAGCCCCACGGGCGACAGCAGCAGCTCGGCGACCGTGAACACGAAGAGGATGCCGACGATCGCGAGCAGCGGCGTCGAGTTCGCACCGCCGCCGGAGAACGGCAGGAACAGCAGGAACGCGGAGCCCATGATGATCGCGGCCAGCCCGAACTTGACGGGGGTCGACGGCTGACGCGTCCCCAGCTTCGTCCAGATGGCCGCGAAGACCCCGGACAGGATGATGATGAACACCGGGTTGATCGACTGCACCCACGACACCGGCATCTCCCACCCGAACAGGTCGCGGTCGAGGCGCTTGTCGGAGTAGATCGTCAGCACCGTGAACTGCTGCTGGTACAGCGACCAGAACGCGACGCTGGTGAGGAACAGCGGCAGGAAGCCCCAGACACGCGAGCGCTCGGTGGCGTCGATACGGCGACTGCCGAGGATCACCGCGAAGTAGGCGACGGCGGCGACCACCGTGACCACGATCACGATGGTGGCGAGGTTGTCGGCCTGGATGACCCCGGTCAGCACGAGCACCGCGATGACGACGACCGCCCCGACGGCGATGCCGGCGACCAGCGGATAGCGCGAGCGGGGGAGCGGGTTCGGCACCGCGCGCGCGGAGGCGGGCAGGCCGCGGCGGCCGAACGAGTACTGCACGAGACCCAGGGTCATGCCGAGGGCGGCGAGGCCGAATCCCCAGTGGAAGCCCAGGGTCGACTGCAGCAGCCCGGTGAGGATCGGACCGAGGAACGCGCCCAGGTTGATGCCGAGGTAGAACAGCGAGAACCCGGCATCGCGCCGCACGTCGTCCGGACGGTACAGCGTCCCCACGACCGACGTCGCGTTCGCCTTCAGGCCTCCCGAGCCGAGGGCCACGAGCACGAGTCCGACCCCCACGCCGACGAACCCCGGCAGGAGGGCGAGGGCGAGGTGGCCCGAGACGATGACGATGGCGCTGACGAACAGCACCCGCTCGGAGCCGAACAGCCGATCGGCGAGCCAGGCCCCGAGGATGGTGGACAGGTACACCGAGCCGCCGTACGCGCCGACGATCCCGCCCGCCACCGCCTCCGGAAGGCCGAGACCGCCATCGGCCACCGAGAAGTACAGGTAGATGAGCAGGATGCCCTGCATGCCGTAGAAGCTGAAGCGCTCCCACATCTCCACGCCGAAGATGTGCACGAGCGACCACGGCTGTCCGAAGAAGCGGGTGTCCTCGTCGCGGGAGGCGGGCGGCTGCGCGGTGGTGCTCATGCGTGGGACGGTACTCCTCCCGCGGGTCCCGCGGCCAGGGGTTGCGCTCCGGCCCCGGATAGAATGGGGGTGCCCGTGCTCACGGGCATTCTCCGCATCCGACCATTGGAGCCACCGTGGCCGAACAGTCCCGCCTCGACAAGGTCATCGCCCTCGCCCGCCACCGCGGTTTCGTGTTCCAGGCGGGTGAGATCTACGGCGGTTCCCGGTCGGCCTGGGACTACGGACCCCTCGGCACCGAGCTGAAGGAGAACATCCGGCGGCAGTGGTGGCAGACCTTCGTGCGCGGCCGCGGCGACATGGTCGGTCTCGACTCCAGCATCATCCTGCCGAAGCGCGTGTGGGAGGCCTCGGGTCACGTCGCGACCTTCACCGACCCGCTCGTCGAGTGCCTGCAGTGCCACAAGCGCTTCCGTGCCGACAACCTCATCGAGGACTTCGAGGCGCGCAAGGGTCGCAAGGCCGAGAACGGTCTCGCCGACATCCCCTGCCCGAACTGCGGCACCAAGGGGCAGTACACCGAGCCGAAGGCCTTCTCCGGTCTGGTGAAGACCTACCTCGGCGTCGTCGACGACGAGTCCGGCCTCTACTACCTGCGCCCCGAGACCGCACAGGGCATCTTCGTGAACTTCTCGAACGTGCTCACCGCGAGCCGCAAGAAGCCGCCGTTCGGCATCGGCCAGGTCGGCAAGGCGTTCCGCAACGAGATCACCCCCGGTAACTTCATCTTCCGCACCCGCGAGTTCGAGCAGATGGAGATCGAGTTCTTCACGCCGCCCGCTGAGGCGCCGCAGTGGTTCGACCACTGGGTCGAGGCGTGCTGGAACTGGTTCATCGACCTCGGCATCGACCCGGAGAACATGCGGCAGTTCGACGTGCCGGAGGAGGACCGCGCGCACTACTCGGCCGGCACCATCGACGTCGAGTACCGCTTCGGCTTCGCGGGCAAGGAGTGGGGCGAGCTCATGGGCGTCGCCAACCGCACCGACTACGACCTCTCCAGCCACAGCGAGGCCTCCGGCCAGAGCCTGACGTACTTCGACCAGGCCACGGGCGAGCGCTACACGCCGTACGTGATCGAGCCGTCGTTCGGACTCACCCGCGCGATGATGGCCTTCCTCGTCGACGCGTACGTCGAGGAGCAGGTGCCCAACGCCAAGGGCGGCACCGACACCCGCACCGTGCTCAAGCTCGACCCGCGCCTGGCTCCGGTCAAGGCGGCGGTGCTCCCGCTGTCGCGCAACGAGAACCTGTCGCCGCTCGCCCGCGAGGTGGCCGACGCACTCCGCGGTTCGTGGGCCGTCGACTTCGACGACGCCGGTGCGATCGGTCGTCGCTACCGCCGCCAGGACGAGATCGGCACGCCGTTCTGCGTCACGGTCGACTTCGACTCGCTCGACGACCGTGCCGTGACCGTGCGCGACCGCGACACGATGGCGCAGGAGCGCGTCCCGATCGACGAGCTGCACGCCTACCTGGCGGAGCGCCTCCGCGGCGCCTGACGTGACGGCACCGGGGGGAGCCGGCGCACGGGGAGAAGCCTCGCCCGTGCGTCCGGTCGCGGCCATCGTGCTCGGGGCGCTCGCCGTGTCGTGGATGATCCTCACTGTGCTCGACCTGCGGGAGAACGACGGCGCCGGGCCCATCATCGCGATGTTCGGCCTCCCGGCGCTCGCCGCCGCGGTCATCATCCAGATCGTGATGACGCGGCTGGGGGACCGGAAACGCGTGCCGAAGGCCGTGTTCTGGTGGGTGCTGGCGGTGCTTCCGCTGGGGACCCTGGCGGGCTTCGTCGTCGCGATCCTCCGCGACCCCGACTACTTCATCGCCGACGAAAGCCCCTGGATGCTCCTCTGGGTGCCGGTCTTCATCGTCGTGGGGCTGCTGCTCGGCGCCCTCGTCTGGTTCTTCTTCGTGTTCCCGCTCGTCTCGCTCGTGACGGTGATCCGCCTGATCGCGCGCGGGGAGGCGAAGCCCGGCGCCCTCATCATGCCGATCGTGCTGCTGAGCCTCGGCGTGCTGAGCATCGTGGGCGGACTCTCGATCGATACGGACAGCAGCGGCCGCGCGTCGTGGGGATCGATCATCGCCGCGTTCCTCGGCCTCCCCGGGAACTACGAGGTGATCTGGGAGCCCGGCCTCTGGATCGTCCGCGGCATCGTCCTCGCGATCGTCCTCCTCTTCGCCGTCCCCGCCGCCCACTCCCGCCTCTCCTCCCTCTCCTCCCTCCCTCGCCGTCGCCGTTGACGCCGACACCCCGGGTCCCCGCCGAGACCCCGGGGCGCGTGCGGGGGTACGTCGGGGTCTCGCCGAGAAAGCGGGGTCTGGCGGGCGCTGAGCGACCCTGCTATGGTCGCTCCTCGTGGGTACTCTGATTCGCTAGATCGGGACGCCGCGTCGAGAGCTCTTCTCCGCGGTGGGTCCTGAGCGAACGTGCCCGGCTCCGGGTGCGGTCGAGGTTCCTGTTCCCCGCGTCATCGACGCAGATCCCGGCGGTGCGCGTGCGCCGCGGGAGAGGACCCCTCATGTTCCCTGTACTCTCGACCCCTTCCGACTCCTCGGCCCGCGCTCATCGCGAGTGCGCGCTGCAGGCCGTCTCCGTCCGGTTCGCCGACCGACTCGTCCTGGACCGGATCGACCTCGTCGTGGGCCCCGCCGACCGCCTCGCCGTCATCGGCGACAACGGCGCCGGGAAGTCGACGCTGCTCGATCTGCTCGCCGGTGTTCTCGCGCCGACGTCCGGGGAGGTGCGGCTCGACCTCCCCGGCGGGATCGCGCATGCCCGGCAGAACCCGGTGTTCGCGGACGGAGCGACAGTGGCCGACGCCATCGACGAGCTCCTCGGCGACCTCCGCGCGCTGGAGCACGACCTCGCCCGTGCGTACGACCTCCTCGCCGCCGCGACCCCTTCCGAGCGTGCGCAGCAGATGGCCGCCGTGGCCCTGTTGCAGGACCGTTTCGAGTCCCGCGGCGGATACGAGGTCGACCGTCGCATCGACACCGCCCTCGAACAGCTCGGGCTGGGCGGGCTGGACCGCGGGCGATCGGTGGCCACGCTATCGGGCGGAGAGCGGGCGCGGCTCGCTCTCGCGGTCGCGCTCTCTTCCGGAGCCGAGCTGCTGCTCCTCGACGAGCCCACGAACGACCTCGATGACCGGGCGCTGACCTGGCTCGAGGACCGTCTCGCGGCGCATCGGGGAGCGCTGGTGGTCGTGACGCACGACCGTGACTTCCTGGACCGTTTCGCGACCGCTGTCGTGCAGGTGCAGGACGGTCGGATCCGGCGCTACGGCGATGGTTACGCCGGGTTCCTGCGGGCGCGCGAGGCCGAACGCCGGGCGGCGGTCGCGCGCCACGAGGAGTGGAAGGCCGAGGTCGCCCGCACCGAGGCCCTGCTCGCCGCCAACGCGTTCCGGCTGCAGGCGATCCCGCGCAAGCTCGAGCTCGACGGCTTCGGTCACGGCGCGTTCCGGGCGCGGAGCCGCGACCACGGTGCCGTCGGGCGCATCCGCATGGCGAAGGAGAGATTGTCGCGGCTGCGGGAGAACCCGTGCCCGGCGCCGCCCGAGCCCCTGCGGTTCACGGTCGCGGCAGAGGATCGCGCACCGCTCGACGACCCGCTCCTGACGCTCGATGCCGTCTCCCTCCGCGAACCGGGACGACGGCTCGCCGTGTCGCAGTGGACGATCGAGGCCGGTTCGCGGTGGCTCGTGACCGGGCCGAACGGAGCCGGGAAGACGACACTCCTCCGTCTCCTCGCCGGCGAGCTCCTCCCCGCATCCGGGACGCTCGTCCGCGGGGACGGGCTGCGGATCGCGTTCCTCCGGCAGGAGGTCGACACGCGCCCGCGGGGTTCCGCCGTCGAGGTCTTCGCGGCTCGGACCGGGACGCCGCCGGCGGATGCGCACGACGCTCTCCTGGCTCATGGGCTCTTCCGCGGGTCGGAGGTGGACCGCGACGTGCGGGCTCTCTCCGTCGGGCAGCGTCGGCGGCTGGATCTCGCGGTCGCCCTGTCGTCGCCGTTCGATCTGCTGCTGCTCGATGAGCCGACGAACCATCTCGATCCCGAGCTCGTGGAGCAGCTCGAGCACGCTCTCGTGGACCACCCCGCCGCCGTCGTCACGGTGACGCACGATCGGCGGTGGCGTCGTCACGCGGCGGACGCACGGCGCGTGCAGGTTGACGAGGGGGTGGCTACCACCTGAGACCCCGCCTTCCCGCCGAGACCCCGGACTCCGCACGTCCGCACGCCGGGGTTTCGGCGGGAACCCGGGGTCTCGGCGGCAGGAGAGGGGGAGCTACGACGTGACCGTCAGCTGCATGCGCGCGTCGCCGCCGGACTCGACCCAGGCGCGCGAACGCTCGAGGATCCCGCGCAGCACGTCGAGGTCGACCTCGTCGAGGTCCTTGAGGTAGAGGCAGCCCACCCCCGTCGTGTGCGGGCCGAGCGCGCCGAGAGCCTCCGCGTGGGCGTCCACCCCGTCGAGGAGGTAGATCGTGGTCGCGGCCTTCCGGGGGGCGAAGCTCAGAATGCCGCTGTCGCCCTCCGTCCCGGTGGGATAGCGGTAATGGCAGGAGCCGAACCCGATGATCGACCCCCAGGTCTGCGGCTCGCGCCCGGTGATGTCCTGCAGGAGAGCGGTCAGCGTCTCCGCATCACGGCGACGCACGGCCGGGGAGGAGCGGGCGATCAGGCCCGCGACGTCGTCCCCGGTCGGCTGCACTACTTCGCCGCCTTCGCCGCGGCCTTCATCGCCTTCTTGTACTCGCGCACCTTCGTCAGCGACTCCGGCGACACGATGTCGGCGACGCTGCGGTACGACCCGTCCTCGCCGTAGGGCGCCGAAGCCTCCCGCCAGCCCTCGCCGGTGAACCCGTACTGCTTGCCGAGGAGGGCGAGGAAGATCTTCGCCTTCTGCTCGCCGAAGCCGGGAAGGGCCTTGAGTCGTCTGAGTACCTCGGCACCGCTCGGCTGGGTCCCTGAGTCTGTCGACGGGCGCGTCCAGAGGGCGGCGGCATCCCCGTCCCAGTCGTCGACGAGCGCCTGGCACAGGGTCTGCACCCGCGTCGCCATGGAGCCGGGGAACCGGTGCACTGCGGGGGTCTGGCGGAAGGCCTCCAGGAACTCCTCGGGTGCCATGCCCGCGATCGCCGCAGCATCCGCGGCTCCCGTCCGCTGCTCGATCTTGAGCGGTCCGGTGAACGCGGTCTCCATGGGGATCTGCTGGTCCAGCAGCATGCCGATGAGCAGAGCCGTCGAGTTCTCGGTCAGCAGGGCGTCGGCGGCGGTGTCTCCGGTGATGTGAAGGGCCATGCCTCCAGTCTCCCACCCCGCCGGATCAGGCTGTGGCGGCGTCTTCGACCGTGTCCGCGGCAGGGGTGATCCCGTACAGCGTCGCGAGCGCGGCGGCGAACTCGTCCGCGCGACCGGCGGCGGCGAGCTCATGAGCCCGCACGGTCGGCGTGTGCAACAGCACGCCCGAGAGGTGCCGCAGCGCCTGCTCGACCTTGCCGTCCTCGTCGCCACGGGCACGGGCGCGGTCGATCTCGCGCTCCAGCAGCTCGAAGATGTGCGAGCGGAAGGCGACGACCGACGGGGTCACGCTCTGGCGGGCACCGACCACGTGGAAGGTCTCCGCGGCTTCGCGGACGACGCTCCGGGCGGCATCCGTCGCCTGCAGCTCCTCCAGCGGGGCGTGCAGGCGGATGGTCTCCAGGTCGAGCAGCGCGACGCCCTCCAGCGCAGCCACGGCCGGGTCGACGTTCCGCGGCATGCCGAGGTCGACCACCAGCCGGCTCGGGACCCCGGTGGTGCCGCTGGTCGCGGCGACGGGGCAGCCCGCGGCGGCGAGGCCGACCGGGAGTTGCAGGTGCTCGGGGCCGAGCACGGGCTCGGTCGCGGTGGTGCAGGTGATCAGCAACGTGGAGTGCGCTGCCGTGCGCGCGTACTCCTCGGCCGGCACCGGGCGGATGTCGTGCTTGGCTGCGAAGATCTCCGCGCGGCCGGAGGGAGAGTAGACGGAGATGTCGACGGCGCCGCGCTCGCGCAGGGTCGCGAGGGTGACGGCCGCGTAGGCGCCCGTGCCGA
This sequence comes from Microbacterium sp. HSID17254, assembly GCF_003989315.1. Classification (NCBI taxonomy): domain Bacteria; kingdom Bacillati; phylum Actinomycetota; class Actinomycetes; order Micrococcales; family Microbacteriaceae; genus Microbacterium; species Microbacterium sp. HSID17254. Next base: position 21,308 of record NZ_RBLT01000025.1, on the reverse strand, counting down.
CCAGCAGCACGCGCTCGGCGGACCAGTCGGCGATGCGGCTGTCGGCGAGCTCCAGTGCGAGACGCACGAGCGAGCGACCGGCGCGGCCGAGGGCGGTGACGTTCTTGACCTTGCGCTGCGCCTGGCTCGCGCGCTGGAACAGCCGCTCGAGCTCGGGAGAGGTGGTGCCGTCCTTGCGGGCCGACTTCAGCGCCCGACGGACCTGGCCGGCGATCTCACCCTCACCGGAGACGACGGACTCGAGGCCGGAGGCGACGGAGAAGAGGTGCTCGGCGACGCGGCGACCGGAGTGCACGGCGTAGGCGCCGTCGAGGTCGGCAGCGGGGATGCCGGTGGCGGACTCGACCGCCTCGATGACGGCTTCCACGCCGATGGCGCCGGCCGCGGTCACCGGCTCGTCCATCTCCACGTACGCCTCGAAGCGGTTGCACGTCGCCAGGACCACGGCACCCTGCACGCACGGCGCCATGCCCACGATGGTGGGAGCGACGTCGTCGGGGGTGCGGCTCAGGCGTTCGAGCAGTTCGAAGGAGGCGGTCTTGTGACTCGCCGTCACACACAGCAGCACCCTTCGATTGTACCCGAGCATCCGAACCCGAGACTCGGCTGCTCCCTATACGCCGGATGGGAGGATGGGGGCATGGCACTCTCCGACGCCCCGCTGCTGCGCGCCCTCACCGGCGACCGCCCCGCCACCGCTCCGGTCTGGTTCATGCGCCAGGCCGGCCGCTCCCTGCCCGAGTACCGGGAGCTGCGGGTCGGCACGAGGATGCTCGACGCCTGCCTCACCCCCGACCTCGCCGCCGAGATCACCCTCCAGCCGGTGCGACGGCACGGCGTCGACGCGGCGGTGTTCTTCAGCGATATCGTCATCCCGCTGCGTCTCGCCGGCGTGGAGGTCGAGATCGAGCCCGGCCGCGGCCCCGTCTTCGCGAACCCGGTGCGGACGGTCGCGGACGTCGACCGCATCACGGCCATCGACCCGGAGATCCTGGACGGCAGCGCCATCGCGGAGGCCGTCGGCATCGTCGTCGCGGAGCTCGGCGACACTCCGGTCATCGGCTTCGCGGGGGCGCCCTTCACCCTCGCCGCGTACCTCGTCGAGGGCGGTCCGTCCAAGGAGCACCTGCGCGCCCGCGGCATGATGCATGCGGAGCCCGAGGCCTGGCACCGTCTCGCGGGCTGGCTGGCGCAGATCTCGCGGCGGTTCCTGGAGACGCAGCGCGATGCCGGCGCCGCGGTCGTGCAGCTCTTCGACAGCTGGGCGGGCTCCCTCAGCCCCGCCGACTACCGCACCTTCGTGGCGCCGCACTCCCGCACGGCTCTGGACGGCATCGGCGTCCCGACCATCCACTTCGGCGTCGGCACCGGGCCCTTCCTCGGCGACATGCGGCTCGACGGCATCGCGGACGGCGTGGGGGTCGACTGGCGGCTGCCCCTCGACGAGGCCGCCGCGATCCTCGGCCCCGACGTGTCGGTGCAGGGCAACATCGACCCCGCGTTCCTCGGCGCGCCGTGGCCGGTGCTCGAGGCGCATGTCCGCGACGTGCTCGAGCGCGGTCGCGCGGCCCGCGGGCACATCCTCAACCTCGGCCACGGCGTGCCCCCGGAGACCGATCCCGACCAGCTCACGCGCATCGTCGAGCTCGTGCACGCCGGCTGACCTCCGTTCGAATCGCCTGCTTTGCGGCATCTGCGGCCCAGATGCAGCCATTCACGCGATTCGAAGCGCGCGCGCCAGCCGCAGGTCCGACAGGCCGAAGCGCCCGGTGGGCAGTGCCGCGCGGATGCTGTCGTCGTCGAACGGTCGTGAGGGGCGGATGCCCTCCGGCGGCTCCGGCGCCCACGGTGCCGGCTCGCTCACACCCTCCGCGAGCATCCGCGCCTGCGCCTTCGCCACCAGGGGCACGACCATGGTCCACTCCGTGAGCTGCGCGAGCACCCGTAGGACCCAGGTCGGCACCGGGAGGAAGGCGGGGCGGCGTCCGGCGACACGGGCGATCCGGCGGATGGCCTCTCCGAGCGTCACCTCGTCCGCCCCCATCACCGCGACCGTCGGCTCCGGGATCCGCCCCTCCAGCGCGGCCACCAGCACGTCCGCGGCATCCTCGACCGGGACCGGGCGGTCGGTGCGTTCGCGGTAGCCGACCGTCCAGAAGAAGGGGAGGGTGCGGACGGCGCGGGTCACGTGATCGACCATGTGATCGCCGGGGCCGTAGATCATCCCGGACTTCAGGATCGTGTGCGGCAGCCCGGAGCCGCGGACGATCTCCTCGGCCTCCCACTTCGACTCGTGGTAGCCGGAGCCGCAGTCGGGACGGGCGCGGAGGAAGCTCACCATGACGAGGCGTCGGACACCGGCGCGGCGGGCGGCTTCGACGACGGCGGCCGTCCCCTCCACGTGCACGCGGCGGAAGGTCTGGTCGCCGATCTCCCGGTTGATCCCGGCGCAGTGGGCCACGGCGTCGCACCCGGCGAACGCTGCGGTCAGCGCATCGACGTCCGTGATGTCCGTGCCGGAGCGTCGGGAGATCACCACGGGCTCCTCCAGGCGATCGGCGAGGGCGCGGCCGACGAATCCACTGCCTCCGGTGATGGCGACCTTCATGGTGTTCTCCTTCGCTAATTAGCTATCTGGCGAAACTGTATCTAGCGAAGGTGCTATATTGCAAGCATGGCCGACAGCGCATCCGACATCTTCGCGGCGCTCGCCCATCCCACCCGGCGGCAGATCCTGCAGGACCTCAAGGAGGGGGAGCTCGCCGCCGGGGAGATCGCGTCGCGGTTCTCCGCGAGCGGACCGACCATCTCCCGGCACCTGAGCGTGCTGCGGCAGGCGGGCCTCGTCTCCGAGCGTCGCGACGCCAATCGCATCTTCTACTCGCTCGTCGGCGAACGCCTGGCCCTCTCGGTCGGCGACTTCCTCTCCACCGTCTGCCCCGAGCAGATCGTCCTCCGCGAGGTCCGCAAGCGTAGTCGGGCCTGACCTCCGTTCGAATCGCGCACCTGGCTGCATCCGCGGCGATTATCCGGCCAATCGGGCGATTCGAAGCACAGGGGCGGTGGAAGGATGGAGGCATGAGCCCCGAGCGCCCCGCACCCGCTGAACCGGCCGACCTGGCCGCCCGTGCCGCACAGAAGCACGTCGTCGTGGTGGGAGGCGGCGTCGGCGGAATGGTGGCCGCCCGTGAGTGCGCGAAGGTCGGCATGCGGGTGACGCTGCTCGAGGGGTCCGAGGCCCTGGGCGGCGTGATCCGCAGGGTCGCCCTGGACGGGGTCGTCGTCGACGCCGGGGCGGAGAGCTACGCGACGAAGGGCGGGCATGTCCGCGCCCTCGTGGACGACCTCGGCCTCTCCGACCGCGTCGTGACGCCGCAGGCGGGAGGGGCGTGGCTCGCCGGGCTCCCCGGCGGCGGCGCGGCTCCGCTTCCGGCCGGCGGCATCCTCGGCATCCCCGGCAACCCGTTCCAGGACGACGTCCGCCGCATCATCGGCTGGTCCGGCGCCTGGCGGGCCTATCTCGACCGGGTGCGCCCGCCGCTCACGATCGGGCACCAGCTGAGCCTCGGCCGCCTCGTCGCCTCGCGTATGGGGGAGAAGGTGCGCGACCGCCTCGTCGCCCCCGTCACCACGGGCGTCTACTCGGCATCCCCGGAGGACGTGGACATCGATGTCGCCGCCCCCGGGCTCAACGCCGCCCTCACCCGCGTCGGCTCCCTGTCCGGTGCGGTGCTGGCCCTCCGCGGAGAGGGTGCGTCGCGCGGCGCGAAGACACCCGGTGCCGCCGTCGAGGGGCTCGTCGGCGGCATGAGCGTGCTCGTCGACGCCCTCGCGGCCGACCTCGACGAACTCGGTGCGACCGTCCGTACTCGCGTCCGGGCCCGTCGCCTCACCACCGACGGCACCACCTGGCGCGTCGTGGTCGAGGAGCCCGCCGCGGACCAGCCGATCGAGGGGGAGGAGGCGACCCAGGAGGCGGAGCTCGTCGCCGACGCCGTGATCGTCGCGACCTCCGAGCACGGCGCGCGGGAGCTGCTCGCGGGCGCCGTACCCGCCCTCGCGGCCGCCGACGCCGCGCCCGCCCCCGAGATCGAGATCATCAGTCTGCTGCTCGACGCGCCCGCGCTGCGCACCCCGCCCCGCGGCACCGGCGTGCTCACCGTTCCGCACAGCCACACGGCGAAGGCGCTCACACACTCCACGGCGAAGTGGTCGTGGGTGCGGGAGGCCGCGGGCGACCGCGAGGTGGTCCGCGTCTCCTTCGGTGCGCAGGGGGAACCGGCGGCCACCGCGGCGCTGGAGGACGAGGCCGCAATTGACCTCGCCCGTCGGGAGGCCTCGGCGCTCCTGGGCGTCCCGCTGTCGCCCGATCAGGTCGTGGCGGGTCATCATGGGCGCTTCGTGCAGGCGCAGCCCGCGTCGATCATCGGCTCGGGGGAGCGGCGTGCCGCAGCGCGTCAGGCCGTGCAGGCCGTGCCAGGACTGGCCGCTGTGGGCGCCTGGCTCGCGGGCACGGGGCTCGCGCAGGTCGTGCCGGACGCTGCGAACGAGGCGGACCGCCTGCGCCGCGCTCTCCTCTGGGACTGAGCGTCCGCCGAGCACGCGCGAGTGCGCTCGACGCCTCTGTGTCAACCCTCTGATCGATTGATGCCGAAATCGGCATACGGCGTTACGCTGGGTACCTGATCGCGGTGGAGACGCGGGCGATCGGCGTCCCCCGGGACGGACCACAGCCGGAACAACGTGAGGAGACCCCATGAAGGGGAAGATCGGACTCGTCGTCGGACTCGGCGTCGGCTATGTGCTCGGCACCCGCGCAGGACGCGAGCGCTACGAGCAGATCAAGACGCAGTGGCTGAAGGTCTGGAACACCGACCCCGTGCAGGAGCGCGTCGACAAGGTCAAGGGCTTCGTCGGCGACAAGGCCGCCGCGGTCCCGGGAGCCGTCTGGACCGGTGCCGTGAAGATCGTGAAGTCGGTCACCGGGGACGGCACCCCCGGACAGAAGCTCGATGCCGTCATCGCCTCCGGCAAGGACGCGGCCGAGGAGATCTCGGACGCCGCGGAGGACGCGGTCGACGAGGTCAAGGAGCGCGCCGCCGAGGCCCAGAAGCCCGCCGCGGCGAAGCCGGCCGCGAAGAAGCCCGCCCCGCGGAAGTCCGACGACTGACATGCCCCGCGGATATCGGGATCGCGCCGACGACAGCCTGCTGACGCTGCTCGGCGACCTGCCGGAGCTCGTCACGAATCTGGTCAAGGCCGAGATCGACGCGGCCAAGGCGTGGGTGTCGCGCACCGCGAAGGACGCGGGGGTCGGCTCCGTCTGGTTCCTCGTCGCGCTGTTCTTCCTGTTCTGGGCCGTGCCCGTGATCCTCGTCTTCGCGATCGCGGGACTGTCGTCGTGGTGGCCGGTGTGGCTGTCCGCGCTGGCGGTGTTCGGCATCCTCATCATCGCCGTGCTGCTGTTCGCACTGCTCGGCATCCTGAAGTTCCGCAAGGTGCTCCGTCGCCAGAACCCCGCGCAAGCCGTGGCCGAAGACATCCGAATCGTGAAGGAGGCCGGCGATGAGCACCCCTGAGTCGCTGCCGCGCACCGCGGTCCCCGCGGGAATCGTCGATCCCGTCGCCTCCGCGCGCGCCGAGCTGAAGGCGGCCCTCGCCGCCATCGAGGTCAAGGGGAACATCCCGCGGCGCGTCGAGAAGGCGTCGGCGCGCGCCGCCGTCAAGGCGCGTGCGTTCGCGGACCGCAATCCGGCTGCCGCGATCGCCGCGACGGTCGGGATCGCCGCCGCCGTCGGCGGGGCCGTGTGGGCCATCGCCCGCGCCATCGCGCGCTGAGCCACCCCCCGCACCGCCCTCGGGCGGGGGCAGTATTCCCCTGATTAGCGGCGCCTCCGCAAAGGGGGCAGACTGGGATCATGTCCGACCTGCGCGAAGAGAACCCGTCCGGTTACACCCTCTGGGCCGTCTGGCGACGCAATCCTGACGCCCCCGTCACCGAGAACGATGCGACCGAGCTCGAGTCGATCGTCTCGCACGTCGAGGACTCCGGCGTCACCGTCCGCGGCTTCTACGACGTCTCCGGGCTCAAGGCCGACGCCGACCTCATGGTGTGGCTGCACGGCGCCACCGCCGAGGAGCTGCAGAAGGCTCTCCGCCGCCTGCGCCGCACCGAGATGCTGCGCTCGCTCCTCCCGGTGTGGAACGTCATGGGTGTCCACCGTGACGCGGAGTTCAACCGCGCGCACGTCCCCGGCTTCCTCCGCGGCATCGAGCCCAAGGACTGGCTCTGCCTCTACCCGTTCGTCCGCACGCCGGAGTGGTATCTCGCGCCGGAGAGCGAGCGTCGCGCGATGCTCGCTGATCACGGACGCAAGGGTGCGGCGTTCACCGGCGTCATCGCGAACACGGTGGCCTCCTTCGCCCTCGGCGACTACGAGTGGCTGCTGCCGCTGGAAGCCGACGAGCTGACCGACCTCGTCGACATGATGCGCGACCTCCGCTACACCGACGCCCGCATGTTCGTGAAGGAGGAGGTGCCCTTCTACACGGGGCGCCGCCTGCGCTTCGACGAGATCGCGGACGTGCTGCAGTAAGCGCCATGAGCACCCCCATCCGTCTCGGCACCCGCCGCAGCGCGCTCGCGCAGGCGCAGTCGGGTCACGTCGCCGCCGCGCTCGAGAAGGTCACCGGCCGCCGCGTCGAGCTCGTCCCGATCACCAGCGAGGGCGACACCAATCGCGCCTCGCTGTCGGAGATCGGCGGCCTCGGCATCTTCGCCACCCGTCTCCGTGAGGCCCTCCTCGACGGCGAGTGCGACTTCCTCGTGCACTCCCTCAAGGACCTCCCCACCGCGGTGCCGGAGTCGCTCGTCATCGCCGCGACGCCCCGACGGGAGGATGCCCGCGACGTCGTGCTCACCCGACACGGCATCCCGCTGCACGAGCTCCCGGCGGGGAGCGCCGTGGGTACCGGGTCGCCGCGACGTATCGCTCAGGTCCACCGCCGTGCGCCTCGCGCCCACGTCGTGGACATCCGCGGCAACGTCGACTCCCGCCTCGCGCGCGTCGCCTCTGGAGAGCTGGACGCCGTGATCCTCGCCGCCGCCGGCCTCTCGCGACTCGGCACGGATTCGCCGCTGCATCGGGAGGAGCTCGGCCTCGCGGAATGGCCGACCGCTCCCGGCCAGGGATCCCTGGCGGTCGAGACACGGGCGGACGCGCCGGAGGAGCTGCGCACGGCGCTGTCGGCGCTGGATCATCGGGAGACGCGGCTCGCGATCACCGTCGAGCGCGCCATCCTGGAGGGACTGGATGCCGGTTGTCAAGCCCCCATGGCGGCGTACGCCGTCGTCCAAGACTCCGAGATCCGCGTCAGGACGGTCGTCTACGCCCCGGACGGCGGTCGGCGGATCGGTCTGGACGTCACGGAAGCCCTGAACGGGGAGTATATTCATCGGAACGGCAGTGGCAATGGTGCGGATGCTGCCGATGGTGCAGACCCGATGCACGCAGCGCGTGAGCTCGGGCTCGCTGTTGCCCGTCGGCTGCTCGATCAAGGGGCGGCCGACCTCGTCCCTCAAGAGCAATCCGAATTGTCATGACCACTTCTGAAAGCAAGCAGGACCGACCGCTGGACGGCTGGCGCATCCTCGTGCCCCGTGGCGGCCCCTGGGGCGACAGCGTCGCCGCGAGCCTCCGCGCTCTCGGCGCCGTCCCCGTCGTCGCCCCGCTCATCAACTTCGCTCCGACCACGGATCAGGCGACCCTCGACCGTGCGCTGGAGCAGCTCGCGGCCGGCGAGTTCGACTGGCTGACCGTCACGAGCGCGACCACGGTGGACGTGCTGTTCGCCCACCGCGCCGTCGTGCCGAAGACCACGAAGATCGCGGCCGTGGGGGAGACGACGGCCGCGGCGCTGCAGGCCGTGGGCTACGAGGTGGCCCTGGTCCCCGAACAGGACAACTCCGCGCAGGGCATGGCGCAGCAGCTCATCGCTCTGGAGCACGAGCCGCGCCGCATCCTGGCGCTGCGCAGCGAGATCGCCAAGCCCGTCCTGAGCATCCTGCTGTCCGAGGCGGGACACGACGTGCACGGCGTCGTCGCCTATCGCACGGTCGGCGTTCCGGTGACGGAGCGCATCCGGCGCGACGTCGAGAACGGCCGGATCAACGCGATCCTCATCACCAGCGGTTCGGTGGCCGAGCAGGTGCGGGAGCAGTTCCCCGAGATCCCGGACGAGACGCTGCTCGCGGCGATCGGCCCGCGGACGGCGAAGGACGCCGAGCGCGCCGGCCTGCCCGTCTCGGTGGTCGCCGATCGGCAGACCATCGATGCGCTGATCGAGGCCGTGTCGCAGTTCACCCTTCCGCATGCGGCAGACGAGTTCGCGCCGTGAGCTTCCCCGACATCCGCCTGCGCCGACTGCGTCAGTCGCGCGCCGTCCGCGACCTCGTGCGCGAGACCTCTCTCGAGCCGCGTCAGCTCGTGCTCCCGCTCTTCGTCCGCGAAGGGATCAGCGAGCCGGTCGCCATCGGGTCGATGCCCGGCGTCGCCCAGCACTCGATCGACTCGCTGCGTTCCGCGGCCGTGGAGGCCGCGGAGGCCGGGATCGGCGGGGTCATGCTGTTCGGCGTTCCCGCCGTGCGCGACGCCCGGGGCTCCGGCGCGGACGACCCGCAGGGCATCCTGAACGTCGCCACCGAGGCGCTGGCGGCCGAGGTCGGCGACGCGCTCGTCGTGCAGACCGACCTCTGCCTCGACGAGTTCACCGATCACGGGCACTGCGGCGTCCTCGCCGCCGACGGCTCGGTGGACAACGACGCGACCCTGGAGCGATACGCCTCGATGGCCCTCGCCCAGGCGCGCGCGGGATCGCAGCTGCTGGGGCTGTCCGGGATGATGGACGGCCAGGTCGCCGTGATCCGTCAGGCGCTCGACGCCGAGGGCTTCACCGACACCCTGATCCTGGCGTATGCCGCGAAGTACGCGAGCGCGTTCTACGGCCCGTTCCGCGAAGCCGTGGACTCGCAGCTCCAGGGCGACCGCCGCACGTATCAGCTCGACCCCGGCAACCGTCGCGAGGGCGTGCGGGAGGCGCTGGTCGACGAGGACGAGGGCGCGGACATCGTCATGGTGAAGCCGGCGATGGCCTTCCTCGACGTGCTGCGCGAGGTGCGCGACGCCGTGACCGTCCCGGTCTGGGCGTACCAGGTGTCGGGCGAGTACGCGATGATCGAGGCCGCCGCCGCGAACGGATGGATCGATCGGCGCGCCGCGGTCCTCGAGTCGCTGCTGTCGATCCGCCGGGCGGGCGCCGACGCGGTGCTGACGTACTGGGCCACCGAAGCAGCCCGCTGGCTGCGCGGCTGAGCCTTCGTCGGCCGGCGGCCTCCGGGGGAGACGCGGCGGGTTAGCCTGGAAGGGATGCCGGGAGAGTTCCGTGCATCACGGAGGAGCCTCGATGACCGACCGCAATGACGACCTTTTCTCTGCCGCCCGTGCGGTGATCCCCGGCGGGGTGAACTCTCCGGTGCGGGCCTACGGGTCGGTCGGCGGGACGCCGCGGTTCCTCGCCTCGGCGCGCGGCGCCACCGTGACCGACGCCGCGGGTCGCGAGTACGTCGACCTCGTCGCCTCCTGGGGTCCCGCACTGCTCGGACACGCGCAGCCCGAGGTCGTCGCCGCCGTGCAGGAGGCCGCCACCCGCGGGCTCTCCTTCGGCGCTCCGACCGAGGGGGAGGTCGAGCTCGCCGCGCTCATCGCCGACCGCGTCCGCTTCGGCGAGATCCGTCCCGTGGAGCGCGTCCGTCTCGTCTCGACGGGCACCGAGGCCACCATGACCGCGATCCGCCTCGCCCGCGGTGCGACCGGCCGCGATCTGCTCGTGAAGTTCGCCGGCCACTATCACGGCCACTCCGACGGCCTGCTCGCCGAGGCGGGCTCCGGGGTCGCCACGCTCGCGCTGCCCGGTTCTGCCGGCGTGCCCGCACCGATCGCCGCGCAGACGCTCGTGATCCGCTACAACGACCCCGAGGCGCTCGCCGCCGTCTTCGCCGAGCACGGTCCCCGCATCGCGGCCGTCATCGTGGAGGCCTCGGCCGCGAACATGGGCGTGGTGCCCCCGCTCCCGGGCTTCAACCGCCTCATCGCGGAGACCGCGCACGCCCACGGCGCCCTCATGATCCTCGACGAGGTCCTCACCGGCTTCCGGGTGCACCCGGCCGGCTTCTGGGGCCTCCAGGCGCAGGCGGGGGAGGACTACCTTCCCGACATCCTCACCTTCGGCAAGGTCGTCGGCGGCGGTATGCCGCTGGCGGCGCTCGGTGGCCGTGCCGAGGTCATGGACCTCCTGGCGCCCCTCGGCCCCGTCTACCAGGCGGGGACGCTCTCCGGGAACCCGCTGTCCGTGGCCGCGGGCCTGGCCACGCTCCGCCTCGCGACGCCGGAGGTCTACGCGACCGTCGACGCCGCAGCCGCTCGGGTCTCGTCGGCTCTCGACCGCGCACTCGCCGAGGCCGGAGTGACCCACGCCCTCGCCTCCGCCGGCAACCTCTTCAGCGCCTCGTTCCGCGCCTCCGCCCCGCGCGACTACGCCGAGGCGCAGGCGCAGGAGTCGTTCCGGTACGCGGCGTTCTTCCACGCGATGCGCGAGCACGGCGTCGCGCTGCCGCCGAGCGTCTTCGAGGCCTGGTTCCTCACCGCCGCGCACGGCGAGGACGAGCTCCAGCGCATCGAGGCCGCCCTGCCGCACGCCGCCCAGGCCGCCCACACCGCGCGCCCCTGATCGCTGCTCCCGCTGTTCGTTCGCGTGACTCGTTCGCGTGAGAACAGGCAGCCGCGCGGGGGCAGGAACCCTTGGACACCGTTGCCTGATCTCCCGCGAACGCCTGCGGGCCCGAAGGCCGTCGGCATCAGGCCTTCACGCGGAGCCAGGCTTCCGCCCGCGGCAGCGCCTGTTCGTGCGTGGGAGCCTGTCCTCGCGAAGGAGTCGTGAGGGCAGGACTGAGGGAATCCGACAAGGGATCGTTGCGTTCCTGTGAGCAACTTCCAGCCAACCGGGAGGACGGCGCTGGCAGACTGGGGGCATGGTGACGTTGTTGCTGGACCAGACGCAACTCGAGGTCGTGCTCTCGCCCATCGAACGTGCCGCCACCTTCCACCGCGAGAACGTCCGCATCGTGCGCGACACGATCACCAAGGTCCAGCTGACAGACGACGCCTGGACCTGGCTCCGCGGCGTCCCGAATCCGGGTACCCACATCCCGGGCGTGCTGGCCGCCGGGAGCTGGAAGGCCGCGGGGAGCCTCGACTTCGTGCTGATCCGCCGTCGACGTCCGAGCGTGGTCGTCGATCTCGAGGGCGATCCGCAGTACAACCGCCTGATCCTGACCACACGGCACGGCCTGGCGCTGACGCAGGCGCTGCGCCTTCCGGTGTCCGAGGAGCCCACGACGGTCGAGGAGATCGTCGCCACGGCTCCGACCCCGGTGTCGAAGGGCAGTCGGCGCCCGGTCATCCGACCACGTCCGGCTTGATCCCGGATGCAGAACGCCCTCCCGGTCGACCGGGAGGGCGTTCTGCTGCGGGGGCTTAGCCGTGGTGCTCGTCGTGGTGGTGCTCGTCCCCACGGTCGTCCGCGGGGGCGTGCTGCTCCGCCGGGGTCTCCGTGTCGTCTGCAGACTCGTCGCTCGCGATCTCGTCCTGCGGAGCCCCCTCGCCGGGCGACGTCTCCTCCGCCGGAGCGAGCGGGTAGTCGCGCGGTTCGTCCTCGTAGTAGGCGCGTGCGGCGGCGGCCAGCATCGAGCTCACGGCGGCCGATCGCGGGTCGTCGTCGGACGCAGGAGAGGCGTCCTCACCCTGCGCTGCGGCCTCGGCGGTGTCCTCGGACGGCGCGGTCTCATCGTCCGCCGACGAGGCGTCCAAGCCGGTGAAGAACTCCACGCCCGCGGGCTCCTCGTCACCGGAGGCGCTGTCGGGCGCGTCGGTGCTCGTGCTGTCGTCCGGTGCATCGGCAGCCGAGCCGACGGCCTCGGTGGGGGTCTCGGCGGGGGTCTCGTCGGTCGTCGACGGCGACTCCGCCTCGGTCTCGGACTCGGACTCGGACTCGGTCTCGCCGGGAGCGTCCGTCGCCGCCGGCTGCGCGGACGACTCGGTCTCCGCGTCGGCGGACGCGGCTGCGAACAGGGCGGCGAAGGACCGCCGCGGAGACTCGGCGACGGGCGCGGGCGCACCGAAGAGGATGTCGTCGAACGACGGCGAGTCCTCGGCCTCCGCGTCGGCATCCGCATCCGCGGGCTGCGCGTCTGCGGTCGTGTCGACCACGGGCAGGATCCGGGTCGCGTCGTCGTCGGCGGAGACGACGGGAACAGCCCGGGTCGCATCCTCGTCCGCGGTGGCATCCGCCTCGTCGGTCGGAGCGGTGTCGTCGGCGATCCTCTCGGCGGTGACAGGGCCCGTGGCCTGAGGCGTCAGGTCGTCGGCGAGCGCGGCGGTGCCGCCGGCTGCGAGAGCCGCAGCGGCGGTCCCGGCGGCTTCATCCGTCGACGGGCCGTCCGTCGGAGACTCCTCTGCCGGAGCCTCGGCGGCGGTCGCGGACTCGGCATCCTCGGCGGCAGCCTCCGTCTGATCGAGCGCCGGGGCGGTGTCGAAGCGGCCGCCCCGCATGAGGTCGATGAAGACGTCCTCCAGCGTCGGGCCACGCTGCACGAGCGTGCTGAGAGCGATACCGGCCTCCGCAGCGACGGCGCCGACGCGGCTGGCGTCGGTCCCGCGCACGGTCAGCCCGGAGCGGAGCACCTCGATGTCGAACCCGGCGGCGACCAGCGCGGTCGTGAGGCCGGGGCGATCGGCCGAGTCGACGACCACGGAGCCGCCGGCCGGATCGGCCAGCGTCTCGATGCCGCTCGACAGCACGAGGCGTCCCTTGGAGAGCACGAGCACGTGGTCGGCGACCTGCTCGATCTCGCTAAGCACGTGGGAGGAGACCAGCACCGTGCGCCCTTCGTCGGCGAGGCGACGCATCAGCAGCCGCATCCAGCGGATGCCTTCCGGGTCGAGGCCATTCGCCGGCTCGTCGAAGACGAGGGCGCCGGGGTCGCCGAGGAGCGCGTGGGCGACGCTGAGGCGCTGGCGCATGCCGAGAGAGAACCCGCCGATGCGCGTGTCCGCCTCGCCCTCCAGGCCGACGAGGGAGATGACCTCGTCGACGCGGGCCAGGCGGATGCCGTTGGCCTTCGCGGCGATGGTGAGCTGACGGCTCGCCGTGCGGCGCGGCCGATAGGCCGTCTCCTCCAGCACGGCGCCGATCGTGCGCAGCGGCTGCCGCAGCTCGGCGTAGGCGGCCCCGCCGATCGTGGCGGTGCCGGACGTGGCGCGCACCTGGCCGAGCAGGATGCGCAGGGTCGTCGTCTTGCCGGCACCGTTGGGGCCGAGGAAGGCGGTGACGGCGCCGGGCTCGACACGGGCGGAGAAATCCGAGACGGCCGTCACCTCGTTGAAGCGCTTCGTCACATTCGTGAACTCGAGCACCTGTCCTTCGGGCATCCGGGACCTCTCGTTGCGATGAACAGTTCCTCCTATCCTGCCGGAAAACCGCCCCGGAACCCGCATTTCGTGCGGAATCCGGCCGCACGCGACGGGGTAGCCTGGCACCCGTGACCGATACCCCCGCCGCGCCCCGTGTCCTCATCCGCACCGAAGGAGCGCTCGGGCGACTCACGCTCAACCGCCCGGAGGCGATCAATGCGCTCGACGAGGACATGATCGCGACCATCACGGAGGCGCTGGTGGCCTGGCGCGACGACTCCGACGTGCAGATCGTCCTCATCGACGGCGCGGGGGAGCGCGGCATGTGCGCGGGCGGCGACGTGCGTCGCCTGCACGGCCAGATCACGTCCGGCCATCCGGAGCAGTCTGCGGAGTTCTTCCGAGGCGAGTACGCGATGAACGCCATGATCGCGGAGTACCCGAAGCATGTGGTCGCGCTCGCCGACGGGATCACGATGGGCGGCGGTATCGGTCTGGCAGGGCATGCCGCGATCCGCGTGGTCACCGAACGCTCGAAGCTCGCCATGCCGGAGACCCGGATCGGCTTCACGCCCGACGTCGGCGGCACCTGGCTGCTGGGGCAGGCGCCGGGACGGCTCGGCGAGTACCTCGGCCTCACCGGGGCCACGATGAACGGTGCCGACGCCGTGTACGCGGGCTTCGCGGATCACTTCGTCCCCTCCGACCGCCTCGACGCGCTGCGCGAGGCGCTGGCCTACCGCGCCGACCCGACGAGTCCCAGCGAGATCGTCCTGCTCTTCGACGAGACGCCGGAGCCGTCCTCGCTTCCCGCCGCGCGGGAGTGGATCGACGAGGCGTTCGCCGCCCCGACCGTGCCCGAGATCCTCGAGCGGCTCCGCGCGCTCGGCACCGAGGAAGCGGCGGCCGTCGCCGACCTGCTCGACGATCTGGCTCCGACGGGCCTCGTCGTGACGCTCGACGCCGTGCGGGAGGCCCGGGAGATGACCGGGCTCCGCGCCGCGCTGGAGGGCGAGTACCGCCGGGTGCTCTGGTTCGTGAACGAACACCCCGACCTGGTGGAGGGCATCCGCGCGCAGCTCGTCGACAAGGATCGCAACCCGCGGTGGCAGCCGGCCTCCCTCGCCGAGCTCGGCCCCGACGCCGGGGCGCCCGCCCGAGACTACGTTCCGCAGCCCGCGCTGTTCTGACGCGCGCCTCAGTTCTCTAGGGGCGGCCATTGATCACCTGCGTGCAGAAAGACGTGGGTGACACGGCACCGGTTCGCTGTGAGCGAAGGTCCTCCCGGAGGGGGATCCGAATGTCGCCGCTTCGTGGCACCCTGTCCTATGGCCGGTCGTCGGTCGGCATCCGTCTGCCGGGAGATCCGCCGCCTCCTCCTTCCGAGAAAGTACGCCTGTGCTGGGAAAACTCCTCCTCCGATATCTGTCACGCTACAAGTGGCTCCTCGTCGCCGTGCTGGTCTTCCAGTTCGCCAGCGCGGCCGCCACCCTCTACCTGCCGTACCTCAACGCCGACATCATCGACAAGGGCGTCGCGCAGGGCGACACCGCGTACATCTGGCGCACCGGCCTGTTCATGCTGGCCGTGTCATTCGGCCAGATCGTGGCCTCGGTCATCGCGACCTTCTTCGCCGCCCGCGCCGCGATGGGCGCCGGCCGTGACATCCGCGCCGACGTGTTCGGCAAGGTGAGCGGCTTCTCCGAGCGCGAGGTCTCGCAGTTCGGTGCCGGATCCCTCATCACCCGCAACACGAACGACGTGCAGCAGGTGCAGATGCTGGCGATGATGGGCGCGACCATGCTCGTCACCGCTCCGCTGCTCGCGATCGGCGGCATCATCTTCGCCGTGCGCACCAGCGCCGAGCTGAGCTGGCTGATCGCCGTCGCCGTCCCCGTGCTCCTCGTCCTCGCGGCGCTCGTCATCGGCCGGATGGTCCCGCTCTTCCGCAGCTACCAGGGCAAGCTCGACAACGTGAACCGCATCATGCGCGAGCAGCTCACCGGCGTGCGCGTGGTGCGGGCCTTCGTCCGGGAGCGCATCGAGGAGGAGCGCTTCCGCGGCGCGAACACCGACATCATGGTCGTCGGCCGCAAGGTCGGCTCGCTGTTCGTGCTGCTGTTCCCGCTCTTCATGCTCATCCTCAACGTGACGGTCGTCGCCGTCATCTGGTTCGGCGGCATCGAGGTCAACAACGGCACCGTGCAGGTGGGCACCCTGTTCGCCTTCATGCAGTACATCGGCCAGATCATGGGCGGCGTCATCATGGCGAGCTTCATGGCGATGATGATCCCGCGCGCCGCGGTTTCCGCCGAGCGCATCGGCGAGGTGCTGAACACGGAGTCCACGATGACCCGCCCGGTGGACGGCGTCACCGTCTTCCCGACCCCGGGTGCCGTCGCGTTCGACGACGTGGAGTTCACGTACCCCGGCGCCGACGCCCCCGTCCTCACCGGCATCAGCTTCGCCGCGGAGCCGGGCGAGACCGTCGCGATCGTCGGCTCCACCGGGTCGGGCAAGACCACGCTCGTCTCGCTCATCCCGCGCCTGTTCGACGTGTCCGGCGGGTCCGTGCACGTCGGCGGCGTAGACGTCCGCGAGGCCGACGTCGAGGCGCTGTGGGACAGCATCGGCCTGGTGCCGCAGCGTCCCTTCCTCTTCACCGGCACCGTCGCGTCCAACCTGCGCTACGGCCGCGAGGACGCCACCGACGAGGAGCTCTGGCACGCGCTGGAGATCGCCCAGGGGCGCGACTTCGTGGAGGAGATGCCGGACGGCCTCGACTCCCGCATCGCCCAGGGCGGCACGAACGTGTCCGGCGGTCAGCGCCAGCGCCTGGCGATCGCGCGGGCCATCGTGCACCGGCCGCAGGTGCTCGTGTTCGACGACTCCTTCTCCGCGCTCGACCTCACGACGGATGCCCGGCTGCGGCAGGCGCTCTGGCGCGAGCTCCCGCACGTGACGAAGATCGTGGTCGCGCAGCGCGTCTCCACGATCACCGACGCGGACCGCATCGTGGTCCTCGAGGGCGGCACCATGGTCGGCGTCGGAACCCATGAGGAGCTGCTGGAGACCAGCGAGACCTATCGCGAGATCGTCGAGTCGCAGCTGGGGGTGGACGCATGAGCGAGCAGGACCCTTCGACAAGCTCAGGGACCCAGGGTCGGCGCCGTCGCGGACGGGGCGCGGCCGCCGCGCCCACGGTCGAGCGGGAGCTCACCGCCGAGGAGCAGTACGAGGCGGAGCTCGCCGAGCAGGCGCGGCAGAACTCCGGCGACTGGGACAGCGTCGCGCCGGGCAAGGCCGACAACTTCGGCCCGAGCTTCGCGCGGATGATCGGGCTGCTCAAGCCCTCCGCGGTGTGGTTCGTCTTCGTGTCGATCCTCGGTGCGATCGGGGTCGTGCTGACCGTCGCCGCCCCGAAGGTGCTCGCCGAGGCGACGAACATCGTCTATCGCGGCTTCATCTCGATCCAGCTCGGTCAGCCCACCGGCGACTTCCCCGGCTTCCCGGCCGGGACCCCGCAGGACGTCGTCGTCGACGCGCTGCGGGACGCCGGGCAGAACGACTTCGCCAACCAGGTGGGCGCGCTCGGCGACTTCCGGGTCGGCGACGGCATCGACTTCGACGCGCTGCGCTGGGTGATCGCCGCGGTTCTCGCGATCTACGTCGTGGCCGCGTTCCTCAGCTGGCTGCAGGGATACGTCATCAACGTCATCATGGTGCGCACCATGTGGCGGCTGCGCGAGGCCGTCGAGGCGAAGATCAACCGGCTCCCGCTGGCGTACTTCGACAAGGTGCAGCGCGGCGAGCTGATCTCGCGGGTGACGAACGACATCGACAACATCACCCAGACCATGCAGCAGTCGCTGTCGGGAGCACTGACCGCCGTGCTGACGGTGATCGGCGTGCTCGTGATGATGTTCTCGATCTCGTGGCAGCTCGCCCTCGTCGCCCTCGTGGCGCTTCCGCTCATGGGCGTGATCTTCGGCGTCATCGGACCGCGGTCGCAGAAGGCCTTCGGCACGCAGTGGCGCAAGGTCGGCCGGCTCAACGCCCGGGTCGAGGAGGCCTTCTCCGGCCACGCGCTGGTCAAGGTGTTCGGCCGCGAGCAGGACGCGCTGGACAAGTTCAAGGCCGAGAACGAGGAGCTCTTCCAGGCGAGCTTCAAGGCGCAGTTCCTCTCGGGCATCATCATGCCCGCGATGACCTTCGTCGGCAGCCTCACCTACGTCGGCATCGCGGTGCTCGGCGGGCTCATGGTCGCGAGCGGGCAGCTCCGGCTCGGCGACGTGCAGGCGTTCATCCAGTACTCGCAGCAGTTCACGCAGCCGCTGTCCGAGCTGGGCGGCATGGCCGCGGTCGTGCAGTCCGGCACCGCCTCGGCGGAGCGGGTGTTCGACCTGCTCGACGCCGATGAGCAGGACGCCGACGCCCCCGACGCCCCTGCTCTGCGCGAAGGGGAGGGCGTGATCGAGTTCGAGAACGTCTCCTTCTCCTACTCGCCGGAGCGTCCGCTCATCACCGATCTGTCGTTCCGGGTGGAGCCGGGGCAGACCGTCGCGATCGTCGGACCCACGGGTGCCGGCAAGACGACGCTCGTGAACCTCATCATGCGGTTCTACGAACTCAGCGGCGGACGGATCACGCTGGACGGTCAGGACATCTCGACCATCACGCGTGACGACCTCCGGTCCCGCACCGGCATGGTGCTCCAGGACCCCTGGCTGTTCGCCGGGAGCATCCGCGAGAACATCCGCTACGGACGCTCGACCGCGACGGACGAGGAGGTGCTGGCCGCCGCGCGGGCGACCTACGTCGACCGCTTCGTGCACGCGCTTCCGGATGGGTACGACACCGTGCTCGACGAGGACGCGTCGAATGTCTCGGCCGGTGAGCGGCAGCTCATCACGATCGCCCGGGCGTTCGTGGCGCAGCCGTCGATCCTCATCCTTGACGAGGCCACCTCGGCGGTCGATACCCGCACCGAGCTGCTGCTGCAGAACGCCATGGCCGCTCTCCGGCAGGGGCGCACCTCGTTCGTCATCGCGCACCGGCTGTCGACCATCCGCGACGCGGACCTCATCCTCGTGATGGAGCACGGCGACATCGTCGAGAAGGGCACGCACGACGAGCTCATCGCCGCCCAGGGCGCGTACTGGCGGCTGTACCAGTCGCAGTTCGAGCAGGCGGCGACCGACCTCGACGCGGAAGCGGCCCTGACCGGGTCGTCTCCGGTCGTGGTGACGGGAGAGGCCGACGCCGAGGTCCGCGCGGAGGAGCAGGCGGCCGATGCCGTGGCGGGTGCCGCCGTCGGTGCCCAGCTTCCCGGAGCGGAGGCGGCCGCCGCGCAGGCGCTCCTCGACGACGGGGCGGACGGCGCGTCGCCTCGTCCCTGATCGTCATCGCCCTGACGCCCCGCTCCGGACTCGGAGCGGGGCGTCAGTCGTCAGGAGCGGTCCGCGTCGATGCCGAACAGCTCGAGGGGATGGGTGAGGCGCCACCACGGGCTCGGGCCGTCCACGTCTTCGGCGAGGACGAGTGCGGTCTCGGTGGTGTCGATGGGGCCGGCCGTGGTGAGGGTGCCGACGTCGCCGTCCGCCTCGCGCTGCTCGCCGAGATCGAACACAGCCGACGCGGTCGCGCTCGCCCCGTTCCACAGCACCACATCCGCGTCCTCACCGGTCACGACGTCGACCTCCTCGCCCCAGGCGGTGCGGACGCGTCCGACCACCGTCCCGGCGGGAACGGCGGGGCCCTGCGCCTGCAGCGCCGCCTCGGTCTGCGCGAAGAGGGCTCGGGTGAGGGCGAGACGCGCCTCGTCGTCCTCCTGGTTCAGCGCCGCGGCGTAGAGGCGGACCGTCGAGTCCCCCACGGAGACGTCCTTCGCCGTCAGCAGGTTCCAGCCGACGAGTGTGCCGGTCTTGATGCCGACGACCCCCGGGTCCGCGAGCATGCCGTTCGTGTTCTCCACCGTGCCGGCCCCCGGCAGCTCGACCGACCGGGTGCCCACGATCTCCGCGAACACGGGATTCTGCATCGCGAGCTCGCCGAGAGCCACGAGCGCCTCCGGGGTGGCGACGTTGCGCGCGTCGAATCCGGACGGCGTGACCACGGTGATCCCGGAGAGCCCGCGCTCGCCGAGCCAGACCTCGGCGGCGGCCGCGAACTCCCGATTGGAGCCCCAGATCTCCGCGGCGAGCCGATCGATGTAGTTGTTGGCCGAACCGAGCAGGGTGCCCTGCAGGAGCTGGTACTCGGTCAGCACCCCGCCCACGGGGACATCCAGCGCGGACTGGTTCGAGATCCGGTAGTCCCAGTACCGGATGCTGTCGGCGTAGGTGAAGGAGAACTCGGGGCCCTGCTCCCCGGGGGCGAGGGGCAGGCGGTCGAGCACCATGAGCGTGCTGACGACCTTGGTGATGCTCGCGATGCTGACCGGGGCGGTCGTGGACGCGGCCGTGGTCATCCCGGCGATGCCCACGGCGCCGTCGCCCACCTCCGGCCAGGCGAGCGCGGCGGTGGGGGCGGCCACCGGGGTGACCTCCACGGCCTGGACGGTGGGGGCGACCTCGTGCAACGGCCAGAGCAGCGTGCTTCCGGCGTAGGAGGCGACGAGCCCGGCGAGGACCCCGAGCGGGACGAGCAGGCCGGGGCCGGCGATCGCCGGACGCAGCGTCGCGTCGCGCAGCAGGCCGGGGGCGGCCTCGGCTTCCGGGGTGGCGTCGAACTCCGGCGTCGACGACCCGGACTCGACCACGTCCGTGTCGACCCAGGTCAGCGCGGTCGCCGGTGTCGAGGCATCGGCCCACGCGACGGTCTCCGTCGTGGTCGCAGGCAGCGTGTCGACGGTCTGCGAGGACGCGGGGGTGGAGTCCTCGGGCCGCGCGTCGACGCCGACGCCGCCGGACGCCTCTTCAGGGGGATCGGAAGCGGTCACTCGCTTACGGTACCGAATGCCGCCAGGAATCCGCCGTGCGCGGCTCGGGACGCGCGGGCGGAAGACGCTAGGATCGACAGCACAACCACGGGAGTCCGGCGGGCCGGGCTGAGAGGGAGCGAATCGCGCTTCGACCGTCGAACCTGATCTGGGTCATGCCAGCGCAGGGAGGAGTTCACATGAGTACGTCCACGTCCGCATCCTCGTCCACGAAGACGACCGGCGCTCCGGCGCGCAGCTATCTGCGGTGGCGCATCGTCGACATCGTCGTCGCCAGCGTGCTCGGCGTCGCCGCCGGCCTGATCTTCCTGGCCTGGAACGTCGGGTACCTCGGCCCCAAGGCCCTGCTCGAGCCGCTGCTCCCCGGGCTCCAGGGGCTCCTGGACGGACCGTGGCTGTTCGCCGGAGTGCTCGGCGGCCTCATCATCCGCAAGGCCGGTGCGGCGATCTACGTCGAACTGCTGGCCGCCGTCGTCTCGGCGCTCATCGGCAACCAGTGGGGTGGCTTCCTCACGCTCGAAGCGGGCCTCGTGCAGGGTCTCGGCGCCGAGCTCGTCTTCCTGCTGTTCTTCTACCGTCGCTGGTCGCTGCCCGTCGCGATCCTCGCCGGTGCCGGCGCTGCGCTCGCGGGAGGCATCAACAACCTCATCCTCTGGTACGCCGGCTCCGGTCCCGCGTTCACCGTGATCTACCTCGTGAGCACCGTGATCTCCGGCGCCGTCATCGCCGGTGCCCTGTCGTGGGTGCTCGCCCGCGGCATCGCGGCGACGGGGGCGCTGGACCGCTTCGGCTCCGGGCGCGAGGCGCGCGTGCGCGTCTGATGGCGGCGCAGGTCGCTCCCA
>NZ_RBLT01000024.1:0-55565 GCF_003989315.1 Microbacterium sp. HSID17254 | reverse complement strand
CGGCCAGCGGGTCCTTCGAGCCGCCGACGCCGAGCAGCCGGTCGCGGAAGCGGTCTCCATTGGTGCGGGTGAGGCCGCCGTTCTCCCGGAACCACTCCACGGTGTCGGCGTCGAGCACCTCACTCCAAAGCGCCGATGACTAGCCGGCGTGTGCGCCGCCGGAGAAGCCGCTGGGCGCGTAGGTAGCGGGGTACCGTGGCGGGACGCGGGCGGCGGCGGGGGTGCGGAGATCGTCGGCGGGGTCTGCGCGTCGGCGTCGGTCATCGGTCTTCGTCTCCCTCAGTCACACGCGGGCCCGCACGGCGCGCCCCTCCGCCGACCAGCGTAATCGCATCCGCGCGGACCGACCTGGACCCGCGCGGGCGGCGCGCTCAGCGCGAGCGCCGCCCGCGCATTCGCGTGATGAGCACGCCGAGCAGGCACAGCGCGCCGCCCACGAACATGAGCGGGGTGGGCACCTCCCCGAGGATCAGCCACGACAGCAGGATCGCGAGGGCCGGGACCACGTAGGTCGTCGCTGAGGTCTTCCCCGCGGTGCTGCGCTGCAGCACGTACGCCCAGGTGGTGAAGGCGATGGCGGTGGGGAAGATGCCGAGGTAGACCACCCACAGCGTCGCGTCGAGGGGCGCCGTCTGCACGTCGGCGATCAACGCGCCGAGCCAGGGAAGCAGGGCGATCGTGCCGGCGGCCGCCCCGAGCCAGGTCAGCGTGGTGGCGTCGACCCCCGAGGTGAGCAGGTGTTTCTGCAGCAGGGTGCACCCCGCGTACATGACCGCGGCGAGAAGGGCCAGCAGGAGGCCCGTGAGGTCGGGGCCGGTGCTGCTGGTGGAGTTCATGCCGATGAGGACCACCCCGAGGAAGGCGATGGGGGCGCCGATCACCAGGGGGCGGGGGAATCCCTCCCGGAGGAAGAGACCGCTGAAGACGACGACCATGAGCGGCGCCAGGTTCACGACCATAGCGGCGGTCCCGGCGTCGAGGGTCCGTTCGGCACTGTTGAGGGCTGTCGGTAACTTACGAAGTTTGAAAGTGCGAAGTTGCCAGTGCGGTCGACTCGCGCCGCGGGAGCCATCGAGCGGGGTCGATGGTCTGCGCTGTCTGTCGGCAGGTTCTGGGGGTGGTTCCGAGGTGGGCTCGGAAGTCGCCGGTGAGGTGGGCGGCATCGGTCTAGCCGGATCGTGGGCCAGCGCTGCCAGATTGAGTGCGGGGTTGTCGCAGAGCTCTTGCGCTGCCTCCTGGAGTCTGCGGCGGCGTATCAGGGTCCCCGGGGGAAACGCCGACGTCTGTGGGCGAGCGGTTGCGTGGTGCGGGTCGACGTGGGCAGGTGGCTGGCTAGGTTCTCCACGGTCAGTATGGTGGGGTCGGTTTCGGCGACGTCGAACAGGCCCGTTCGCAGCCGGCGGCGCGAAGCTCGGCGGCCTGCGCGTCCGGGTTTTGCTCGCGCTTGGAGACTCGGGCGTAGCCGACTTCATGTGCCATGCCGAAAACGGTACCTCTGCCGTTCCGGCGAGGATTGGTTTCGGCAGGGGGTTTCGGCGGATCGGTTCTCGGCGTGTCGTGCACCTGGTCTGTGGACTTGAGTGCTTCGTGGCGGTGGACTTCGGTCATTCGCTGACGCACGCTTCAGCAGCTAGGGGGCTTTGCCCTCTGGGCGATTACCGTCGCTTGGCCGTCAGTCCTTGGTGAAGTCGTACGCCGCGAGTTCTTACAGGTGGGGGTCTGGTCGGAACAACACCTGTCCGGGGCTGTCCGGGCTGGTGAAGAGTCGGATACCGCGGTCTTCGGCGACGATGACCCCGTCGGCTTTGGTGGTGGTGAGGGCTTGCAGTCCTGTACCGAGCTCGCTGCCTGAGGCCCAATTGCCCGAGGGTGCTTGATACACGAGCTGTCCGTCGGTACCTGCTCCGACGAGGCGTCCATCGCTGAACGCTGCGATGAGGACCATTCTCGGTGCTTCCGGCTCGAGGGTGAAGGTCCTGCCTCCGTCGCGGCTGATGTGCAAGCCGGTGGAGGTGGTCGCGTAGATTACGTCGGGGTCGGCGGGGTCGACGAGGATGTCCCATGCGTCGATGCCGGCGCCGTTGTTCCAGCTGTGTCCGCCGTCGTCGGAGCGGTGGACGATACCGAAGTTGTTCACGTAGATGCGGTTCGGGTCGCGGGGGCTGACGGTGAGGTCGTGGAAGTCGGCTTCACCTGCCAGTGAGACGTTCTGCCAGGTGTCACCGCCGTCGTCGGAACGGATGAGTCCGAGGTTGCCGGACCCGAAGTGGCCGGGACTGTTCTTGCCGGGGTGTCCAGAGGCGTAGAGCGCACCACCGGCGGCGGTGAATCCCATCGCGTCGAAGTCGTTTCCGGCGATGGGGCCGGTGAGTTCTGCATCGCGGGTGAGTGCGTCGAGTTGGTATATGCCGCCGTGACTGGCGATGAGGAGGCCGCCGGTGCCCGGGTTCTCGGCGAGCCCGTGAATGTGTTCGAGGGCGACCTGTGTGTCGTGATCAGGGTCGGTGGGCCCGATGCAACCGGTCAGGATCAACATCGCGGTGGTGGCGAGGGTGAGCGCGGTGACGGCGCGGCGATGGGCGGGATGGGCGGGCATATTTTCTCCAGGGCGCAGATGGGCGACACCGGGTGGCCGTCTGTCGGGGACAGCCACCCGGTGGGGAGGGGACATGCTCACCGTTGGGTGAGCATGTCCTCCATCTGCGCGATCTCGGCTTCCTGGTCGTCGACGATCTTCTGCGCGAGGGCGAGAGCGTCGGGGTTCTCACCCTCGTTCAGCTCGGTCTGCGCCATGTCAATAGCACCCTCGTGGTGGACGATCATCTGCTCGAGGAACAGCGTGGAAGCGGTCTCGCCGTCGGCTTCTTCGAGGGCCGTCATGTCCTCTTCGGACATCATCCCGTCGCTGTGGTCCATGCCTCCCATGCCGGTGTCCTGTCCCCAGGTTTCTAGCCACTGGTTCATGGTCTCGATCTCGGGGGTCTGGGCGGCTTTGATGTCCTCGGCGAGGGCGGCGACTTCCGCATCGACATCGTCCTTGGCCAGCAGCGTGTCGGACATCTCGATGGCCTGCTGGTGGTGCATCGCCATGCCCATCGCGAAGGAGACGTCCGCGTCGTTGAACGTCGCGTCGCTCGCATCGGCGGTCGCGCTGCTGCTGTGGTCCATGCCTTCCATGTCGCTGCTGCCGGCGGTGGTGTCACCGCATCCGGCGAGGACGAGCGCCCCGGCGAGGAGGCCGGCGCTGACGGTGAGAGTGCGGAACTTCATGATTACTCCAATGTCGTGAGGTGGGCGTGTGCGGGCGCGTGAAAGCGCCCCGTGTCTGCGAGGGGCAAACACAGTTCACGTACGACTGATGGAGAGGACGGTCAGGTTCGGCGGGCGGACCGGTGCCCGCACCACTGGATACGTAGCGGGTGGCACGATGGCGGTCCGAGGGAGGAGGAAACCCGGCCCGGGGCGGATGGTGAGGACGATCGCTGCGGCGAGGAGCGCGAGCACGCACGCCATGAATCCCATGGCGTCCATATCGCCCGCGCACCCATCTCCATCGGAGCAGGGCGCCGCGGCACCGGGCTGTGCCGTCACGGGGGTTGCATCGTGAGTCCCGCTGTCGTGGTGCGTGATGTGTGCGCCAGCGGTGACGGCTGCGTGGTGTGCCGGGCCGGTGCTGAGCACGTGCATGCCGAGCAGTCCGATCAGCACGCCGAGCACCAGCGTGGAGGTGAACAGGACAGCGCGCAGCAGCGACGGGCGCCGGTTCATCCAGCGACGCGGTTCCGTTGCCCGCATGCGACGTCCTCCTTCCTGCACGACGGGACCCTACAGAGCTGTCCTGTCAGCTCCCCTGAAGTACCGCGCTAGGGGTGACGTCGGGGCGCAGGTCGAGCCGGCGCAGCAGCTGCGCGTTGAGGGCGACGACGATCGTCGATAGCGACATCAGGATCGCACCGACCGACATCGGCAGCACGAAACCGACCGGGGCGAGGATGCCCGCCGCCAGCGGTACGGAGATGAGGTTGTACCCCGCCGCCCACCACAGGTTCTGCTTCATCTTCCGGTAGCTCGCCCGCGACAGCTCCATCACCGTCAGCACGGAACGCGGGTCGTCGCTGGCGAGGATGACGGTGTAGCCGGCCTCGTCAACGGCCACGCGGACGGCGTCGAGGCGCAGCGGAGCGCTGCTGTGAACGGTGACAGTCGATACCCCACCGGCATTCAGGTCAACGCTCACCTGCTCGACCTCGTCGAGGGCAGAGAGTTCTTCGGTGACGCTACTCACGCAGTGCCCGCACGTCATACCCTCCACCAGAATCTGCGTCGTCGCCCCGGCCGGCGCGGCGGTCTTCTGCGCGGGCGCTTCCGGGGCCGCGCAGCAACTGCACCCGGCACCGGAGTCCTTCAGTCCCAGTTCGACACGTTCAATCGTCATCAAGGATTCCTCTCGTCGGAATGGTCAGGAGCGCACAAGCCGGGCGATCGCAGCGTTCGCCTCGCGGACTTTCTCCTCCGCCACCGCCCCGCCCTGCGCGGTGGCCTCGGCAACGCAGTGGCTGAGATGATCACCGAGTAGCGAAAGGGCGACAGCCTCGAGCGCCTTCGTCGCCGCGGACACCTGAGTGAGGATGTCGATGCAGTAGTCGTCGTTCTCCACCATCCGTGCGATGCCCTGCACCTGACCCTCCGCCCGACGCAACCGTTTCAACAGCGCGCCCTTGTTATCCGCATACCCGTGCATGGCGGTCATACTATACCCGAGGGGGGTATATCAACCCCCTTCGGTGCACCCCCTTCCTCGCCCTAGCGTCACCTGCGCCGGGGAGAGCCCCCGGGGAAGGGGAAACAGTCATGACTGTCGCAGATCAGATGCTCGCCACCCATCCGAAGGTCGGCTCCGCCGCAGCACAGGACACACTGCTGCGCTGTATCGAGGCGTGCGTGGAATGCGCGCAGGCGTGTACCGCCTGCGCCGACGCGTGCCTCGGAGAGGACATGGTCGCCGAGCTGGTCACGTGCATCCGCAGAAACGCTGACTGTGCCGATATCTGCGCGGCCACGGGCGCAGTACTCTCCCGGCAGACCGAGCCCGACGCGGCGACCGTCCGCGCGCTCCTCGAAGCGTGCCGCATGGCCTGCGCGTCCTGCGCGTCCGAGTGTGAGCAGCACGCCGACATGCACGAACACTGCCGGGTGTGCGCCGAGTCCTGCCGCCGCTGCGAGCAGGCGTGTGCCGACCTGCTGGCCGCGCTGTAACCCGCCGCCGCGCCACAACCCAGGGTGCTGCTGAGCAGCAGCGCGCTCGTCGCACCACCAACCTCACGGGCGGCGCATCGCCGACGACCGCTTGCCCCGTCCTCAGCGCCCGCGCCCGCCACCGATTGCACCAGGAGAACCATGACTTCCAACGAGCAGCACGGAACGCACGCCCACCAGAACCCTCAGGGTAGTGATCACTCGAAGGAGAGCAAGCACGGCTCCGGCGGGCACTCATGGAAGATGTACCTGCGGTTCGGGGCGATGATCCTCACCGGCATGGTCGTCATGTACTGGGTGATGTTTGTCGGCTCCTGGGAATGGAGCCACGTCCGCTTCAGCGAGAGTCGCGTGTTCATGGCCCTCACCATGGGCGGCACCATGGGGTTGGTGATGCTGGCCTGGATGCTCAACATGTACAAGAACACCAAGGCGAACATCGCCGTCGTCGCCGCCAGCGTGCTGCTCATCGGCGGCGGGATAGCCTTCGACCGCAGCCAGATCACCGTCGACGACACCGACTGGATGAGCGCGATGATCCCTCACCACTCGCTTGCCATCACCCGCTCCGAGCGGGCCCAGATCCAGGATGTCCGCGTCTGCGAACTCGCCGCCGAGATCAGCAAGGCGCAGCGGAACGAGATCCTCGAGATGGACTGGCTGATCGACGACATCCAGCGCAACGGCGTCGCCGACACCGTGGAGGAAGCGGAGGCGCGGCCCGCGCCCACCTTCGACCGGACGGCGCAACGCCAGTGCCCCACCCAGTAACCAGGGCGTCTCACAAAACAAAAGCTTTTCAAGACGCCTCTGACATCCCGTGGGTTGAGCACCGCGACCGGCGTGCTTCCGGCATGCAGGGTGTCTCGGGAACTCGTCTCAACGAGAATTGTCTCAGCACTGTCCCTGGTGAGGGTTTTCGAGTCAGAATGATCGGGTGAGGCTTCTCGGATACACCCGCGTAAGCACGGCGGCCCAGGATGCGCAGCTTCAGCTCGACGCGCTCATCGGCGCCGGCGTGCAGAGACGAGATGTGTTCTCGGATGTCACCTCCGGAAGTCGTGCGGCGGTTGAGCGGCCCGGCATGAAGCGTCTCCTCAACTACGCGGAGGCAGACGACACGGTCGTGGTGTGGAGGGTGGACCGGTTGGGGCGCTCCCTGATCGATGTTCTCAACACGGTGAATCTCTTGCGCGAACGTGACGTTCATGTGCGATCGATTTCCGATGGCATCGATCCGGCGACGTCGACGGGGCGGTTGATGCTGAACATGCTCGCCACCCTCGCCGAGTACGAACGCGAGCTCATCGTCGAACGGGTCAATGCGGGCATTGCAGCCGCCCGCCAGAACGGCACGAAGTTCGGCCGGCCCGCTTCCGATCCGGCCGTGATCGCCGAGAAGCTCCAGGTCGTCGCCGACGCACGCAAACGCGGCCGCACTGCAGAAGACGCAGCCCGGCTCGTCGGGTGGAGCCGAGCGACCCTGTACCGGCACCAGCGAATCCACGCCCCGCGCGAGCACGTCCCGATGTAGATGTCATGGATGGCCAGGAAAGGTGGCGGTTGCTTCGACTGCACGTCGAAGACCAGGTGCCCCTCGCGGCGATCGCCCGCGGCACGGGAGTCAGCACCCGCACACTGCAGCGCTGGCACCACCTCTACCGAGCCGGAGGGATTTCCGCCCTCGACCCGCACACTCGCGCCGACGCCGGAAAAAGGCGCACTGCTCCTGACACCGTGGCGTTCGTCGAGTGGCTCGCGCTGACCAAGCCCCGCCCCAGCCTGGCAACCCTGCATCGACTCACCGCCGAGTTTGCACGACTCCACGAGCTTTCCGCGCCAAGCTATGCCACCGTGCGAGAGATCGTGCTCTCCCTCGATCCCGCCCTTGTCACTCTGGCCCTCGATGGGCCCAAGTCATACCGAGACCGGCACGAGCTCGTATACCGGCGCCGCGCTGAACGACCGAACCAGATCTGGCAGGCTGACCACACCGAACTCGACATCCTCATCGCCGGAGCGGACGGGAAACCTGACCGACCCTGGCTAACAACGGTGCTGGATGACTACTCCCGCGCTATCTGCGGGTACACCGTCTTCACCGGCGCACCCTCCGCCCTCAACACCGCGCTCGCACTGAGGCAAGCGATCTGGCGCAAAACCGATCCCGCATGGGCGATGTGCGGGCTCCCTGACATCCTCCACGTCGACCACGGCTCCGACTTCACCAGCCGCCATCTCGAACGCACCGCGGTCGCGCTGCACTTCCGCATCATTCACTCCGCTGTCGCCCGCCCTCAGGGGCGCGGGAAGATCGAGCGGTTCTTCGGCACCATCAACACCGAACTCCTCGCCACCCTGCCCGGCCACCTCGGCCCTAACCACCGCTCGCCCCGACCCGCACTCGACCTCCCCGCCCTAGACCGCGCTATCGGCTCGTTCGTCACCACATACAACGAACGACCCCACCGCGAACTCGGCACCTCCCCTCGAGACGCATGGATTGCGGACGGCTGGCTGCCGCGAATGCCGGACACCCTCGACGACCTCGACGGGCTCCTCCTCACCGTTCCAAAGAACCGGGTGGTGCAACGCGACGGCATACATTTCCAGGGCCAGCGCTACCTTGCACCCACCCTCGCACCCTTCGTCGGGCGCACCGTCACCATCCGCTACGACCCCCGCGACATCTCCGAAGTTCGCGTCTACGACCACGACTCGTTTATTTGCATCGCCGTCGACGAAGCCCACCCGAACCTCCGACTCAGCCTCCGCGACGTCGAAACTGCTCGCCGCGCACGCCGCCGCGAACTGCGCCGTGCGATCAACGACCGCATCCCCACCACAGCTCCTCGGGAAGAGCCACGGGAAGCACCGCCCCCGCGCCGACGGCCGCGGCTGCGCACCTATGAAGAGGACGACTGATGAGCGAAGCATTCATCATCACCAAGGAACACCGCCGCTTCCGAGAGTTCGCGAACGCCGTCCGCAAAGAGCACACCATCGGCATCTGCCACGGCGACGCGGGCGTCGGGAAGACTAACTCCGCTCGCCGTTACGCGAACTGGGATGCGCTTGAACCCTTCCTCATGCGATGGGGACCACGCGGCGACGATGACGCGAAACACTATGCACTCGCCAACCGTTCGCGCGCCGTCTTCTACACCCCCGAGGTTCTCTGCCGACCCAAGGACCTCATGCATGACATTGAACGCTGGGAAAGCAAGGTCGGCGTCTGTGCGGACGAACACCTCCGCACCCTCGATCCCGAACCTCTCCCGCCCGGACGCTCCGCACATCTCGTCGAACTGCTCATCATCGACGAAGCCGAGCGACTCACTGCCACCGCCCTAGAGCTACTTCGCGACAAACACGACCGCACCCACATCGCGATCATCCTCATCGGCATGCCCGGCATCGACCAGCGCTTCCGCCACTACCCCCAGCTCTACAGCCGCCTCGGTTTCTCCCACCACTACCGCTCCCTCGCGCGAGACGAGCTGCTCTTCGTCCTCGACCGCCACTGGAAACGGCTTGGGCGCACTCTCGATCCTGACGACTTCACCGACGCTCAAGCCATCGCCGCGATCGAGCGCATCACCCGTGGAAACTTCCGCCTCCTCGAGCGACTCTTCCCCCAGATCATCCGCGTCCTCAAGATCAACGACCTTGAGACCATCACCGACGATGTCGTAGAAGCTGCCGCTAGCGTCCTCGTCATCGGCACCTAGCGACATCGAACGGTCTCAGAAAACCGCCGTGCATCACCCAACTCCACACACCTGGTCGTCGACGTCGACGAGGCCACCGAAAACGATCGTTATCGGCGGGGCTGGTCTGGCCCTGGTCGCGGCTGATTCCGCTCGGCGCGAAGCTGAGCTTCTACTCGGTCTCGCGCTCTCCGTTCGGTGCGGTCCGCTCGCAGGATCGATCGGATGACGAACCAGAAGAACCCGGCGATCCCTATCGTGGGGATGATGGACCAGACGGCGTTGACCCAGTAGTTGTCGAGGGCCATGCGTTGTTCCTTGGTGGTTCGCGCCAGATGAGGGCGGCTCCGATGATGGCGAGGACGACCGCTGTTTCGGAGCTCCCGACGGTGGAGGTCCAGAACGAACTCGCGGTGGTCGTCAGGTCGATGGTGAAGTGGGTGGCGAACAACACAGCCGCCAGCAAGACGATGAGTGTCCCAAGCCGCACGAGCCGACGATGCCGCTGGAGGGGAGATCGTCGGGCCGAGAGGCGGTTACCCGTGGGCTGTTTGGTCCGGTGTGGTGTGAGGTGGTGGAGGTTCACGAGAACATCGCTCCGATGAGGAAGAAGCTGCCGATAGCGAGCAGGACAGCGAGAACGGTGGCACCGGCGATGAAGACGGACATGTGCCGGAAGGGGTTGCGCCGTTGAATCATGGTCGGGATCTTTCGCGCGTCATCGGGCCGGTGCCAGGACCGTGGTTGTGTCGGGCGTGATCTCGACGATGCCCCTGTCGTCGACGACGAGGAACCGGTCCTCTGCGAGGGCTGTGAAGGCTTGCGCGGCGCCCTGGAGGCGTTCGAGGCTCTCCCAGGTGCCATCGGGCTGCTGTACCCAGAGGGCACTGCCGGTTCCTATCCCGGCTAGCGTCCCGTCCGGTTGTGCGTCGAGGGTGTAGAGCAGCGGGGCGTCGGGGACGGGGGTGAAGGTCGCGCCGTTGTCGGTGCTGAGGAGGAGGCCTTCTTCCGCTGCCGCGTAGACGCCGTTGTCGGTTGCGGCGAGATCCGCGGCCGAGAGGGCGGCCCCCGTCGACCACGTGTCGCCGTTGTCGGCGCTGATGAGCACATCGACGCTGTCGGAGGCGATTCCGAAGAGGGTGCCGTCGGTTGCGGCTGTGAGGGTGTGGAAGTCAGTCGTGCCGTTGAGGGCGATCGGCGACCAGGATTCGCCGTAGTCGTCGCTGCGGATGATGCCGAGGTTCGGGGCGCCGAGGTTGGGCGGCGTCTGGGTACCCGGGTGCCCGGACGCGAACAGCACGTCGCCGTGGACGGTGAAGCCCATCGCGTCGAAGTCGTGGCCTCCGATCGGACCGCTGACGGCGCCTTCAGATGTGAGGGTGAAGATCCCTCCGTGCGTGGCGACGAGGTAGTTCTCTCCACGAGGGTCGGGGGCGATGCCGTGGATGTGCTCGATGACGGGGGGCGCAGCACCGGTGGGGGCGAGCTGTGGTGCGGCGCAGCCGGTGAGGGTCAGGATCGCTGCAGTGAGCGAGAGGGCGGACAGGGGTCTGCGGCGGTTCATGAAACTCCGAAGTAGCAGCGGGATGCGGCTGAGACGCACCCCCAGAGGGTGAGGATGGCGCGGGGTCGCACGCGCGCCCCGTGATGTCGAGCGATGTCGAGTGACGCCGTGGGGCGCGGGTAGATGCCGCGCCCCACGGGTCGGGTCACAGAGTGGCGAGGATGTCTTCCATCTCGGAGATCTCGCTGGTCTGCGCGTCGATGATCGTCTCGGCCAGCGCGACAGCGTCGCTGTTCTGGCCGTTGTCGACTTCCTCCTGCGCCATCTCCACGGCGCCCTGGTGGTGCTGGATCATCTGCTCCAGGAACAGACGCCCGGCGTCTGAGCCGGAGGCGTCTTCGAGGGCCTGCATGTCGTCCTCGGACATCATGCCGTCGCCGTGATCCATGCCCTCCATGCTGGAGGTGTCCGCACCCCACTCTTCGAGCCACTGATCCATCTTCTGGATCTCGGGCTCCTGGGCGGCCTTGATCTTCTCTGCAAGCGCGACGACACGCTCGTCGACGCCGTCCTTGCTCAGCAGCATGTCGGACATCTCGATCGCCTGGGCGTGGTGTTCCTTCATCATGCTCGCGAACATGATGTCGGCATCGTTGGCGTCCGCGGAGGCGGGGGCGGAGCTGCTGCTGCCGCCGTGGTTCATGCCTTCCATGTCACCGCCGGAGGTGGTGCCGGCGCACCCGACGAGGGCGAGCAGGGCGGTGAGGGTGACTGCGGCGGATGCCGCGAAACGGGTCTTCATGATGTTTCTCTCCAAGAGTCGGTGATGAAGCGCCCAGCAAGGATGCTGAGCGCAAGGGCAGTGCCGGCAAGACGCGGCACGCCGGTGATCACGTACGACTGATGCAGAGAACGGTGAGCGAAGGCGGCTTGAAAAAGTGCAGAGCTCCGTGAGTCCGGGCCGGCGTCGCGGGCTGTGCGAGCGCGTGGATCAGCTGACGCCACCACCCGGTGGGGCGTGCGAGCAGAATGACGGCGACGAGGAGGGCGAGCACGCACGCCATCCACGCCATCCCGTGATCGTCCGAGCACGTCGCACACCCCGCGTCCGCAGCCGCAGAACCCGGAGCCGATTGCGAAAGGTGAGTGCCTGCATGGTCGGTGCCGGCCGTGTGGCCGGTGCTGGCAGCGGCGAGGTCGCTGTGTCCGACAGCGACCGTGTCACCGTGCCCGGAGGTCATCGCGTGCGTGTTCATCGAGTGCATCGCCAAGAGCCCACAGATGACCGCGACCGCGACCGCGACGACCGTGAGGAGGGTTCGGGTGAGCGTGCGCTGGTCGTGCACGCGCCGCGCGACTGTGATCAACACCGCTCCACCTCCTTTCCTCCAGGGTACGTCGCCGCCGCGACAACGCCTACCGGGTGATGACCGCTTCTGGGGCGAGGTCCAGTCGTCGCAGCAGCTGCGCGTTCAGCGCGACCACGATCGTGGACAGCGACATCAGCACCGCTCCGACCGACATCGGCAGCACGAACCCGATCGGGGCGAGCACGCCGGCCGCGAGGGGGACGGAGAGGAGGTTGTAGCCGGCTGCCCACCACAGGTTCTGCTTCATCTTGCGGTAGCTGGCGCGGGACAGGTCGATCACCGACAGCACTGATCGGGGGTCGTCGCTGGCGAGGATGACACCGGCGGACGCGATCGCGACGTCCGTGCCCGCACCGATCGCGATACCCACGTCTGCCTGCGCGAGCGCGGGTGCGTCGTTCACCCCATCACCCACCATCGCCACCGAGCGGCCCTCGCCCTGCAGCTCCTTCACCTTCGACGCCTTGTCTTCTGGGCGAACCCCGGCGAAGAACCTGTCGATGCCGAGATCCGCCGCCACGGACGCCGCGACAGCCTCCGCATCACCGGTGATCATGACCACCTGCACGTTCCTCTCATGCAAGGCTCGGATCGCCTCCCGGGACTCCGGACGGATCTCATCGGCCAATCGCAGGGCACCGGCCACCGTGCCGTCGACGAGGACGTGCAGGATGATCGCGCCGTCCTCGCGCCACTGATCTGCAACACCCAGCTCGCTCGCGTGCTCCTGCTCGAGCATGTACGGGCCACCGACCTGCACGGTACGGCCGTCGACGCGGGCCTTGACCCCCACCGCCGGCGAGGACTCGAAGTCCTGCGACGCCGCGACAGTCAGGCTCTTTTCCTTCGCGGCGTTGACGATTGCACGAGCGAGGGGATGCTCCGAATCGGCCTCGGCCGCGGCAGCGAGGGCGAGCAGTTCGTCCGCGCTCAGGGAGCCTGCCGGTTCGATGGCGGTGACCGCGGGGGCGCCCTTGGTCAGTGTGCCGGTCTTGTCGAACAGCACCGTGTCCACGGTGCGCATGCTCTCCAGCGCGAGACGATCCTTCACCAGGACACCAGCCCTGGCGGCACGTTCGGTCGCGATGGACACGACGAGCGGGATCGCGAGACCGAGTGCGTGCGGGCAGGCGATCACCAGCACCGTGATCGTCCGAACCACGGCCTGATCGGGAAGTCCGACGAGCGTCCACACGATCGCGGTGATGACACCGGCACCGAGGGCAAACCAGAACAACCACCCCGCGGCGCGGTCCGCGAGGCGCTGCGCCCGCGACGACGAACTCTGCGCCTCCGTCACCAGCTTCTGAATGCCCGCCAGCGCAGTGTTCTCCCCGACCGCGGTGATCTCCACCCGGACACCGGAGTCAGTGGCAACCGTGCCCGCGATCACCTGATCCCCGTCGGCGCGGCGCACCGGACGGGACTCACCCGTGATCATCGACTCGTCCATGCTCGCCGACCCCTGCACGATCCGCCCATCGGCGGGAACGCGACCGCCGGGGCGGACCACGACGACGTCCCCGACCTGCAGATCGGACGGGGCCACTGTGACAGTGGCATCACCCTCGACCTTCTCCGCCTCGTCGGGCAAGAGCGCGGCAAGAGAGTCGAGCGCGGACGTGGTCTGCGCGAGCGAACGCATCTCGATCCAGTGCCCGAGCAGCATGATGACGATCAGGAGCGCCAGTTCCCACCAGAAGTCCAGCTCGTGGTGCAGCAGGCCGACGCTCGCGCCCCACGAGGCAAGGAACGCGACCGTGATCGCCAGGGCGATGAGCAGCATCATTCCGGGCTTGCGGGAACGCAGCTCACTGACTGCGCCCGTGAGGAACGGGGCGCCACCCCAGACATACATCACCGTGCCGAGAACAGGCGAGATCCACATCACCCATGCCGCATCGGGTAGCGAATACCCGAGCAGCATGGAGAACATCATCGAGAACGCGACCACCGGAACAGCCAGCACGAGCATGATCCAGAACAGCCGCCGGAACTGCCCGACATGATCACCGTGACCCCCGTGCCCCCCATGGCCGCCGTGGCCGCCGTGGCCCGCATGGCCGCCATGTGGGGCATGCCCGTCGTGCTGCGCGTGACCTGCGTGCGGGTCGTGTCCGGCATGCGGGTCGTGGCCTGCATGTGAAACGGGTGCCGCGTGATCTGCTCGGGACTCGTGAGCCACCGTCGGCGGTGTCCCCTCGGCATGCTGTCCGTGGTGGTGCATAGAGGTGTGATCCTGCTGGCTCACGATGAGCCTCCTTCGCTTCAGATGCGTGCAGAGTCGGGTGGAGAGACCCGCCGGTCAGCTGGGCTGAGGCGCGAGCGTGTATCCCGCTTCCTCGACGGCGGCCTTGATGAGCGACGGATCAACCGCCACTGCGCTGTGAATCGTCACACGCGAGGTCGCCCCGGCGTTCAGGGAAACGGTCACGCTCTCGACACCGTCAACGGACGATAATTCGTCGGTCACGCTGGACACGCAATGTGAGCACGTCATCCCGTCAACGAAGACGTCCCGGGCGAGAGCCGACTGACTCGTCTCCGCGGCCGCGGCATCAGTCGGGGACGCGCAGCACGCGCACCCTGCGTTGGCGTCCTTCAACCCGAGTTCGATGCGTTCGGTCATTATGCGATCCTCCAGATCTCAGATGGTCAGGAACGGACGAGACGAGCGATAGCGTCATTCGCTTCACGGATCTTCTCCGCCGCAACCTCGCCACCTTCGGCACTAGCCTCCGCGACACAGTGGCTCAAGTGATCGCCCAGCAGCGAGAGCGCGACCGTCTCCAGAGCCCTCGTCGCCGCGGACACCTGCGTGAGGATGTCGATGCAGTACTTGTCCTCATCAACCATTCGAGCGATCCCCCGCACCTGACACTCGACACGACGCAGACGCTGCTGCAACGCCTCCTTGTTGCCCTCGTATCCGTTCACCCTCTCAGCATACCCCGTGGGGGTATGTGGCGGGGTGGAAGCGTCAGACCTGGGCGCCGAGCGCCACAAGTGGGGGCTGACTCGGCCACCACACGGACTTCTCCACCCGCCCGGCCACGGGACTCAACCAAAAGCGCCTGCCGCAACCCCATTCCGGAGACCGTTAGTGGTGACCTCGGGCTGCTCCCTGACAGAACTACGCCGTAAACGATCGTTTTTGGACGGTTAGTTCTCATCGGCGAAACCCGATATAATCGGTGAATGACGATGACAACTGAGATGACCGCCGCTGTATCGCTGTTCCACTCGCTTGCCGATCACAGTCGCTTGTCGATACTGCGGCGACTGTCGATGGGCGAGGCTCGGGTGAGGGACCTCACCGACGAGCTCGGGTTGGCGCAGTCAACCGTGTCGGAGCACGTGGGATGCCTCCGCGAATGCGGACTTGTCATCGCCCGCAGTGAAGGTCGACAGAACTTTTACTCCGTCTCCACTCCGGAAGTCATCGACATCCTGGAAGCCGCCGAGCGACTCCTCGCCACGACCGGCTACAAGGTCGATCTGTGCAAGACCTACGGGCGTGATGCCCGATGATTGGAACCATCGCGGCCGCCATCGGACTGTTCGCGGCCACGAACATCGACGACATCGTTGTCCTCACGGTGCTGTTTCTCGCGTCGACACGCGGCTCCCTTCCAGGATGGAAAGTCGTTGCAGGGCAATACCTCGGCTTCATCGCTCTCGTCGCGATCAGCGTCATCGCCGCCGCCGGCCTCACCATCGTCCCGGACCAATGGGTCGGATTCTTGGGCCTGATCCCACTCGCAATTGGTGTCTATGGCCTGATCCGAACCCTCCGGCGCCGGGGCGACGATGACGACGACGACAGTGCGATCAGCGCAGGAGGACTGTTCGGAGTCGCCGGCATCACGATCGCCAACGGCGCCGACAACATCTCCCTCTACACGCCGGTCTTCCGCACCAACCCCGTTCCGGACACCATCGTCACCATCATCGTCTTCTTGGTGCTCGTCGCCGTGTGGTGCCTCGTCGCGCGCTTCGTCGGCACCAACAAGACCGTCACAGAAGCATTGGAGAAGATCGAGCATTGGCTCGTGCCCGCCGTTTTCATCGGGCTCGGCCTGTACATCCTGATCGAGTCGGGCGTAGTCCTCCGTCTCATCGACGTTCTGTCATGACCAAGGTCGCCAGACTGGCCGTCGCCGCCGGTGCCATCGCTGCAGCGTTCGCGATCGACCAACTCACGAAGGCCTGGGCACTGTCCTTTCTGGGTAACGGCGAGGAGATTGAACTCGGCCTCGGGGTGAGCCTTCGTCTCGTGTTCAATCCCGGCGTCGCCTTCGGTCTCGGTGGGGACGTGGGAGCACCTCTCGTCGTCGGCATCATGGCACTCACCACCGGACTTCTGGCCTGGATAGTCGTCCGAGCTGTGCGCGGACGCAACATGGGCCCCACCGCTCTTCTGGCCGTCGCGGCCGGTGGGGCGATAGGCAACCTGTGGGACCGCACTACTCGCGCGCACACCGAACCGCTTAGTGGAGAGGTCGTCGATTTCATCGCCGTCGACTGGTTTGCCGTCTTCAACATGGCTGACGTCTTCACCACCCTCGGCCTCCTCGGATGGGCCGTCCTGCTCCTGCTGCACCGCGACCAGGCCTGGGACGCCGAGGCCGTGCGGCCGCTGCGCGAAGCCGTCTCCGACAAGATCCAGACCACGCTCCTCGCGCGCTGAGCAACGAGAAGGGGGCGGGATCGCTGATGCGATCCGCCCCTCTCATGTGTCCGGTCAGACGGTGGCCGGGGCGCGGCCGATCTGGAGCACCTGAGCCGGCGGGGCACAACAGGCACCGCCCAGAGATGCCCCGGAAGCATCGAACAGTCCGGCACCGCCGCATACCCCCGTGTCGGGCAGCACCAGCTCGACCCGTCGAGCGGCCTCGTGGTCGCCCGCGAGCTCCGCGACGACGCTGCGCACCTGCTCGTACCCGGTGAGCGCGAGAAAGGTGGGTGCCCGCCCGTAGGACTTTGCGCCCACGAGGTAGAAGTCAGGCTCCGGCTGGGCAAGGTCGGCAGCTCCCGTCGCGGCGACCGAACCGCAGGAATGCACGTTCGGATCGACCTCCGCAGCGATCCGCACGGGCGCCTGCAACGTGGGGTCCAGTTCCAACCGCAGCTCCGACAAGAACGACAGATCGGGGCGGAAGCCGGTGAGCACCACGACGCGATCGGCGCTGAGTGTGCGGCCATCCTCTGCGACGAGGACCGGCCGGCCCTCCTCCGTCGTGACGCGCTCGACGCGGAACCTGGTCACGAGCGACACCAGCCCAGCGTCGACGAACTCCTTCGCCTTGATCCCCAGCGCCCCACGTGCCGGCAGCTCGTCGGCCTCACCACCCCCGAAGGCGTTCCCGGCGGTGGCGCGGCGCAGCGCCCACGTCACTGTGGTGGTCGGGTCGCGGCGCGCCATGCGGGCCAGCGCGAGGACCGCCGTCACCGCCGAGTGCCCGGAACCGATGACGACCGTGTGCTTCCCCTCGAACCTCTCACGGTCCCGGAAGTCGGGGATGCAATACGACAGCAACCCGGCCGCAGCCCGCTCTCCCAGCGCGGGCAGACCGTCCGCGCCCGCGGGGTTGGGCGAGGACCACGTGCCCGAAGCGTCGATCACCGCGCGCGCCTGCAACCGATACTCCTCCCCCTCACTCGGCTGCACGTGCACGGTGAAAGGCTGATCGCCGCGGCCCGCGTCAACGAGACGGTCACGACCCAGACGGGACACCCCGACAACCCGAGAGCCGTACCGAACGCGATCGCCCAGCTCAGCAGCAAGCGGCGCGAGATAGCCGCTGATCCACTGCGCACCGGTCGGATACCCCGTCGTAGGCGCTGCCCATCCGGTGGGCTCGAGAATCCGCGCCCCGGCCGTGTCGATCAACTCCGGCCACTCCGAGAACAAGCGCACATGCCCCCACTCGGCAACCGCCGATGCCGGGCCAGCCCCAGCCTCCAATACAACGACCGGCAGGTCTCGCTCGACCAGGTGGGCGGCAGCCGCGAGCCCCTGCGGGCCGGCACCGATCACCACGACAGGCAACGCGCTCTCCATCACACTCGCTCCTCAACGCATCGACAGAACTCGATTGATCGAGAATCCTCGATGTATCGACGAATGTCAATGTGACGTGCCAGAATCGTTCCATGCCCACGACGCTCCCACTCCTCCCGACCGACGCGGCGGCGTGCTGCTCGCCCGTCACCGGCGGGGTGCTGACGCCCGACGAGGCCGAGCGGATAGCGCGCACGTTCAAGGCTCTGGGTGACCCCACGCGCGTGAGACTTCTCTCCCTGATCGCCGCATCCAGCGACGGTGAAGCATGCATCTGCGACCTCACCGAGCCCGTCGGACTATCCCAGCCGACCGTCTCCCACCACATGAAACTGCTCGTCGATGCGGGCCTCGCCACCCGCGAACAGCGCGGCCGCTGGGCCTACTACCGCGTCGTTACCGACCCCCTCGAACAGGCCTCTCGCGCGCTGAGCCCGTGAGCGGCGTCCTCATCCGGTCGATGACCACCGCCGACTGGGCAGCGGTGGAATCCATCTACCGAGAAGGCATCGCCACCGGCAACGCAACGTTCGAGACAGACCCGCCAACGTGGGGCCAGCCTTCGACTCAGGGAAACTCACCGTCGGGCGGCTCGTTGCCGAGGACACCGCCGGTTCGATCCTCGGAAGGGTCGCCGCCTCACCCGTGTCATCTCGCGAGGTGTACCGCGGCGCTGTCGAGCACTCGGTCTATGTCGCGCACGAGGCTCGCGGGCACGGCGTCGGCGCCGCACTCCTCGACGCCTTCCTCCAAGCCGCCGACAGCGCCGGCATCTGGACCATGCAGTCCAGCATCTTCCCCGAGAACCCCGCCAGCCTCGCCCTCCACGACCGCGCCGGCTTCCGCGGCGTGGGACACCGGGAACGCATCGCTCTCATGACCTACGGCCCCTGGACTGGACAGTGGCGCGACACGATCCTCGTCAAGCGGCGCCACCCTCGCTGACCGCGTGCCGAAAATCCGGGCCGAAACAGCCTGTCCCGCAACCTTGGTTTCAATACGGGAGCCGTTTACAGCACGCCGCGATGAGGCGCCGTACGTACGTCCCGCGAACGATTGTTTTCGGCCGGGGCGTCCCGACCGAATGGCTTATGGCTCAGCGATCCGGTGTTCCGTCTTCGCTGATACAGTCGTTTTGACATGATCCGCCCTCTCCGCGCGCGCCCGTACAGGCCGGCGAGCAGGGAGCGGCTGATAACGAGGATCATTACTGCGGTCGGCCTAGCCGTGCTCTTGACTGCGGGGGCCTGGCTCGGCGGAAGCCACCTGGATGCGCCGGACAGCTCCGAGCACGTGTCGGTGATGCTGGCTGCTTTAGCTGCTGATGCTCCAGCCTCGGAGCAGGTTGGCGACCCGCCTTCCGGTGACGGGTTTGCAGCCCAGTTCACGGACGCAGCGACAGTCGGTGGCGTTGGTTGCTTGATCGGCGTGCTCTGCTGCGTGATTCTGTTCATCGTGGGCCGAGCGTTCCGCGTTGCTAGGGCGACTTCTCGGGAGACGACCGTCCTGCTCCGCCCGGTGAGGCCGCTGCCGGCGGACGCGCGTGCGGACGTCCCATCGCTGTCCTTGACGCAACTTTCCCTTTCGCGCACCTGACGAGCGCTCCTTCGAACGCCAGCAGCTTTGTGTGGTGGCGTGCTCCTGGCATTCCGTACGGGAGCTTTTAGAGAGTCATTCGTGTCAAGGAGTGTCTATGAAAACGTGGGTAAAGGCGACGCTCGTCGCCGCGGTCGTAGCTGTTCTGCTGATTGTGGCAGGCGTCGTTTATGGGCTGAGCAGTCAGGGGGTTCCATCGGCCGGCACGGATGAGAGCGGTCCGCAGGTGCAGAGGGAGAACTCCCACGTCCTGGATGATGGCGGCGAGGGCGCGGTGACAGTGGTGGAGTTCCTGGACTTCGAGTGTGAGGCGTGTGGCGCGTTCTACCCGCTGGTTGAGGATCTCCGGGCGCAGTACGCCGGTGAGATCACGTATGTCATCCGCTACTTCCCGTTGCCCGGTCACTTCAATTCGAAGAATGCGGCTATCGCTGCGGAGGCGGCCGCACAGCAGGGGCAGCTGGAGGAGATGTATCACCGGTTGTTCTCGACGCAGGCGCAGTGGGGCGAGGCGCAGGAGTCCCGAGCTGACCTGTTCCGCGGATTCGCGGAGGAGATGGGCCTGGATACGGCGGCGTACGACGAGGCCGTAGCGGACCCGGCGACGGCGGAGCGGGTGCAGTTTGATTTCGCCGAGGGCGAGGCGCTCGGCGTCAGCAGCACCCCCTCATTCTTCATCGATGGGGAGCCGGTCACGCTAGAGGCGTGGACGGACTTGGGAGACCGCATCGATTCCGCCGTGAACGGCAAGCGGTGAAGCCGCCGCTGGAGACCCGCAGTTTCGCGGGCCACATTTAGTCGCCGAAAGGAAGAATGATCATGGGTGCAGGTCATAGCCACGCGTCGGGAACGTCCCGTAAGCGGCTGGTGGTCGCCTTTTCGATCACACTGTCTGTTTTTCTCATCGAGGTAGTCGGTTCGGTCCTGACTGGCAGTCTCGCGCTTCTGGTGGACGCGGCGCACATGCTCACCGATGTGATCGGCCTGGCGTTGGCTGTGACGGCTGCGCATCTGATGAACAGGGCACCCACTCCCCGTTATACGTTTGGGTTGCGACGCGCCGAGGTCCTTGGCGCTCTCGCGCAGGCGACCTTGCTGTTGGGTGTGGGCTTGTTTGCCCTGGTCGAGGGAATTCGCCGACTGTTCGAGCCTCCCGATATCGCATCGGGAAGCCTGTTGTTCTTCGGAATCGTGGGGCTCGTGGCCAATATCGCGTCTCTGCTCGTCCTGATGGGTGGACGCGGGCTGAACCTCAACATGCGGGCTGCGTTCCTCGAGGTCGCCAACGACGCGCTCGGCTCCGTCGCCGTTATCGTGAGCGCCATCCTGATCGCCGCTCTCGGCTGGTATCAGGC
Source organism: Microbacterium sp. HSID17254 (assembly GCF_003989315.1). Lineage (NCBI taxonomy): Bacteria > Bacillati > Actinomycetota > Actinomycetes > Micrococcales > Microbacteriaceae > Microbacterium > Microbacterium sp. HSID17254. The sequence continues at coordinate 34,710 of NZ_RBLT01000024.1, read as the reverse complement.
GGACGCAGTCGCCGGGGTCGTCATCGCGATACTGATCATCCCGCGCACTGTCGTCCTGTTGCGCGCCTCCGGGCGCATGCTCCTCGAATCCACTCCTCGCGGCCTGGACCTGGACGAGGTACGCCGACACATTGTTGAGCTTCCCCATGTGGTCGCCGTCCACGACCTGCACGCCAGTCAGGTGTCTACCGACCTCCCGACGCTGAGCGCTCACATCGTCATTGATGACACCGTGACCATGGACGCCTACGCGGCCTTGTTGCGATCGCTGCAGGAGTGTGTGGCCGAGCATTTCCCGGTGAGTGTCGAACACTCCACTTTCCAAATCGAACCCGAATCGCACACTGGAGAACACTTCACCCATGCGTAACAACGCTTCCCGCACCCGCCGAATCGCCCTGGCGGGGCTCGTCATCGCCGCCATCAGTGTCCTCGGCCTCGCCTCCCCGGCCGCCGCTCACGACGGGTTGGTCTCCTCCTACCCCGAGGCTGGCGGCACTATCCCGAACTCGCCGGACGAGATCACTCTGACCTTCAGCGCGGAGCTGACCAATCTAGAGGGTGCAACAGATATCGAGGTTCTCAACGACCAGGGAACCAATGTGGCGGTCGATGCGCCCGCGGTCAGTGGCACCGCCGTCACCCAGCATCTGTCCCCGGATGCCGGCGGCGGGTTGTTTACCGTCCGGTGGAAGGTGGTCTCCAGCGACGGTCACCCCACCAGCGGCGAGTACTCGTACTCGGTTACGGCCAGCACCCCTCCCGCCGCGACCTCACCAGCCATCCCCACCCCGGAGCAGAGTGCCCAGCCCAGCTCGAGTGCGACACCGGAACCGAGCACTTCACCCGCGGAGTACGGAGGCACAGCGTCGGGCGGCGCAGCGATGGGCGACGGGCTGTTGCTGCCGTTGATGTTCGTCTCCTCGCTCATTCTGGTCCTGGGCGTGAGCGCGGCCGGGGTGATCCTCGCCGGTCGCGCCCGTCGGCGACGCGACCGTGCAGAAGGGGAAGCTGGGGCCGGTGAAGAGTGAGCGTCTGCGGCGGTCCGCTCTCGCGGCCATCGTCGCCGCGATCGTCGTCTTCATCGACCAGGCCACGAAAAGCATGGCACTCAGCGAGCTGAGCCAACGCGAGAGAATCCCGCTCCTCGGGGATCTCCTTGGTCTGCAACTCGCGTTCAACCCTGGCGCCACCCTGTCCTTCGGCGCCTCCGCCACCGGTCTGCTGACTGTCTTCGGTATCGCCGTCACGGTGATCCTGGGTATCGCTGCTGCCCGCGCAGGGACCACTCTCGCTGCGATCGGGTTCGGTTTCCTCGTGGGCGGAGCACTCGGCAACCTCATCGACCGCTTGTTTTCCCCACCCAGTTTCGGGGTGGGGCACGTCACGGACTTCCTCGCCTACGGGGATCTCTTCATCGGCAACATCGCCGACATCGCGCTGGGGGTCGGGGCCCTCCTCCTTCTGAGCGCCGCGTGGCGCAGCCGAGAACCCCGCCACCCCGATCCGCCGAAACCAGCCAATCATCTGGCACAAGAGACGACATCACTATGAATGCGACGCAGAAACCCGCATCCCCCTATCAGCGAAACGCTCTCGCGCCCGGGCTGATCGCCGCAGCCATCCTCTTCCTGGCCCCAGCCCTCATCCGGGCGAACTGGGCACCCCTGGTGTTGTTCGTCGCATCCATCCTCGCCCTGATCGTGGGATGGTTCGCTATCCAGGCGCGGCACTGGTGGTGGGTGCCGGTATTCGCCGCGATCGCTGTGCTCTGGAACCCGGTCATGCCATTCCCGTTCTCCGGCGACATCTGGGCCATGGCGCAACCGGCCGCAGCCGTGGTGTTCCTGGTCGCAGGTGGCACGATCAGGGTGGTCCGGCAAGATCCCCTACGATGACCGACTGGCTACCCGTCGAGCCCCCTACGCTCGGGGCGTTGGTCGCGTTCCGCCCTGGACCGTTTCCGCTGCTTCCGGTGCTCGCGGCTGTGCTCGCGGTGCTGTATCTGGCCGGGGCAGTTCGGCTGTGCAGGATGCGACGCCGCTGGCCTGTGTGGCGCGCCGTCAGTTTCCTCACCGGCTGCGCGCTGCTCGCCGCGGTGACCGGTCTCGGGGTGGAGGCGTACGGCTATGCCCTGGTGTCGGTGTTCATGTTCCAGCAGCTCACCCTCATGATGACCGTGCCCCCACTGCTGGTGCTCGGCTCCCCGGGGACGCTGCTTCTTCGTGCCACACCACACCACGGTCTCGGACGACACGTTCTGCATTTCACGCATCGCGGTTTGCGGAGTCGCGTCGTCGGCTGGGTGCTGAGTCCCTGGTGCATCATCCCGCTGTATCTGTTCGCGTTCTACGGCCTCTACCTGGCGAACGCGGCTGACGGGATCCTCACCCAACCCGGAGGGCATCTCATCCTAGAACTGGTATTCCTCGCCGCCGGTGTGCTGTTCACCATTCCCGTGCTTTCCTCCGACCCGTTACCGGTCCGATTGGGACACGGCGCCCGCGCTCTCGACGTGTTCGCCGAGGCCGCCCTCCACGCGTTCTTCGGCGTGTTCCTCATGATGGGGAGCACAATCCTCGTCGCGTCTTTCGTCACTCCCACCCTGGCCCTGGGCCTGGATCCGCTCGAGGATCAGCGGCTTGCCGGTGGGCTGGCGTGGTCGTACGGGGAAGCTCCAACCGTGTTGATGCTGCTGTACGTCATGCACCGCTGGTTCCGGGAGGACAGCGCCTCCGCGGCCGCCACCGATCGCTACGTCGACACCCACGGGAACGCTGATCTCGACGCCTACAACGCCTATCTGAACAGACTGAGCGCCCGTGATCCGGAACCCTGAACCCGCCACACACGGATCTCCTCAGGCGGCACCGTCCTCCGTTGCTCGGCCAGCCGCGAAACGAACCATCCCAGTACCGGGCGCTGTCGTTGTAGCCGCGGTCGCCGGGTTCTGTCTGGACCTCGCCTACCCGGAGACGGGATGGTGGCCTCTGGCGTTCGCCAGCGTCACCGTCAGCTTGTGGCTGCTGCGCGGTCGCTCCCTCCCAGCCTCATTCGTCATCTCCCTCACCTACGGGGCCACGTTCTACGTCACCCACCTCTCGTGGGTGTCCACCTTCCTCGGGCCTTTGCCTTGGGCGGCGCTGTCAGGACTGCAGGCTCTTCTCTTCGCTGCAGGCGGCCCCCTCATCACGCTGGCATATCGCTACAGTCGCGGACGACTGTGGGCGCTTGCGCCCGCGTGGGTGGCGGGAGTCTGGGTGCTGCGGGAGACCGTAATGGGTACCTGGCCGTACGGCGGCTTCCCGTGGGCCCGCCTCGGCGTCGTTCTGGTCGACACCCTGTTTGCCGAGGCGGCCTCTTGGCTAGGAACAACCGGGCTATCGTTCCTGATCGTCTTCCTCTGCGCTGGAGCCTTGGACGTGGCGCTCCGGCGACGCCTGAGCCACCTCGTTGCCCTCACGCTGATCGGCGCCGTCGCCGCGCTCGTCCCCGCATTCCCGACCACCTACATTGGTGATCTACGCGTCGGGTGGGTGCAGGGTAACGGGCCCAGCGCATACTTCGATCCCCGATCGGAAGGCGACATCTTCGATGCACAGCAGACCGCCACTACATCGCTGATCGGTGAGGACCTCGACCTCCTGGTGTGGCCGGAAGGATCGGTCGACAGCGACCCGCTCCGCGAAGCCGATACTGCCGAACGCTTGGACGCCCTCACCCAGACGATCGGGTCGCCGCTGCTGGTGAACTCAGCCACCACACGGGAAGGCTTGACGTTCAACACCTCTCTACTCTGGACCGGAACCACCGCCCCACAGGCGTACGACAAAGCCAACCCGGTGCCCTTCGGGGAGTACGTGCCCGACCGTTGGTTCTACGAGCTCCTCGCCCCAGACCTCGTCGGCATGATTCAAAGGGAATACACGCCGGGCACCAACCTTCCTGCGATGAGTGTCGCGGGCTCGCGCGTCGGCCTCGCAATCTGCTTCGACGTCATCTACGACCGGGTCATTCACGACAGCGCTGTGAAGGGTGCGGAGGTTTATGTGTTCCAAACCAACAACGCCGACTTCCGCGGCACGGACGAGAATTTGCAACAACTCGCCATCGCCCGCATGCGCGCCCTCGAAACCGGCCGCACCGTGGTGAACGTCTCCACCACCGGCACCAGCCAAGTCATCCGCACCGACGGAACAACCGCCGCCGCCGTCCCCGCAGACACTGCGGCCGCGAAGGTCAGCAGCGTTCCACTGCACAGGGGGATCACGCCGGCTGTCATCCTGATGCCCTGGATCGGTCCCGCGATAGGCGGACTGAGCGTATTGATGTTGATGCTCTCGATAGCAGAGCGGCGCCTTCGCTCACGGTCGCCTCACGTTAGATCGAAGTGAACGGTATTCCAGACGAAACCCATTGAACGCGACCGCGTAATTGGTCACTTATCGCTGTATAGTCATCTTGTGCTGACTATTGCTTCTCGTCTCGATGTGATGAATCGTCTAGGTCGCGCGATGGCGGATCCGTCGCGCTCGCGGATCTTGCTCACGCTCTTGGACGCGCCTGGCTACCCGGCGGAACTTTCACGTGATCTCGGTCTGACGCGCTCGAATGTCTCCAACCACCTAACGTGTCTGCGGGGGTGTGGTCTGGTCGTTGCGACGCCGGAAGGGCGTCGTACGCGCTACGAGATCGCCGACGCACATATCGCGGTGGGCCTGCGGCACATGCTGGAAGCGGTCGTCGCCGTCGACGCGGGCGTTCCGTGTGCGGACGAGAAGTGTGAGTGCTGCGCGTGAGTGAGGAGTGCTGCGGCCCGGATGAGCCCCGCAAGCCCCATACCGCCGGTGACGCGTGCTGTGTTCCCGAGCCGGTGCAGACTACCGTGCCCCCGGCTCACGAGGAAGGCGACGCGTGCTGCGGCCCAGCCCTGCCGTCCAAAGACAGCACGGGCGACGATGAACACGAGGTCCGTCCGCCGTGGTGGCGCGACATCGCCCTGCTCCCGTCCGCACTCTCTGGCCTGTTCCTGAGCGCCGGCTACGCGCTGGAATGGGCGGGTATCGAGATCCCCGCGCTCGTTCTGCAGTGGGCTGCTCTGCTGGCCGGGGCATATACGTTTGTTCCCGGTGCGATCCGCCGGCTGCTCCGGGGTCGGCTCGGCGTCGGGCTGCTGATGACCATCGCCGCGATCGGTGCGGTTCTGCTCGGCCACGTCGGTGAGGCTGCGACATTGGCGTTCCTGTTCTCGCTGGCGGAAGCTCTCGAGGACCGCGCGATGGATCGGGCGAAAGAGGGTCTGCGTGCGCTGCTGTCCCTGATTCCCGAGACGGTGCGTGTCTCTCGTCTCGCTGGTGACACGACGCTCCCGGTCACGGATGTCCGTGAGCTTGACATCCTCATCGTCGGGGCGGGTGAGCGCGTCGCCACCGATGGTGTTGTCGTCGAAGGCCGATCAAGCCTGGACACCTCGCCGATCACAGGAGAGTCCATCCCTGTCGACGTGTACCCCGGCAGTGCGGTCGCGGCGGGCTCGGTGAATGGTGCATCGACGCTGCGGATCGAGGCGACCGCGGATGGGCGCGACAACTCGCTCACTCAGATCGTGTCCCTCGTGGAGCAGGCCCACGCACGAAAGGGCGACCGCGCACGGCTTGCTGACCGGATCGCCCGCCCTCTCGTGCCCGTGGTGCTGATCGCAGCGGCCCTCGTCGCCGTGTTCGGGTTCGTCGTGGGAGATCCGTCGACGTGGATCGAGCGTGCACTCGTTGTTCTGGTCGCGGCGTCTCCCTGTGCTCTTGCGATCGCGGTGCCGGTCACGGTGATCAGCGCTATCGGTTCCGCGTCGAAGTTCGGCGTCGTGATCAAGTCCGGGGAGGCGTTCGAGCAGCTCGGCACCATCCAGGCAGTCGCGCTGGACAAGACCGGCACCCTCACACGCAACGAACCGACCGTTGTCGACGTGCGCCCCGCAGGCGGCATCTCACGCGACGAGCTGCTGACCTGGGCGGGAGCAGTCGAAGCGACAAGCAGCCACCCTCTCGCTGCCGCGATCACCGCGGCCGCACCCAGTTCAGCTGCGGCCGTGGACGTGGTCGAAGACGCCGGCCACGGCATCACCGGCCGCGTCGACGGCACCCTGGTCCGCGTCGGCAACGTCCGCTGGCTCGCCCCCGGCGTAGTCGCCACGGCCGCTGACGAGATGGCCGAAGACGGCATGACCGTGGTCGTCGTTGAAGCGGACGGCACAATCGCGGGTCTCATCGGCATCCGTGACGAGCTGCGCCCCGAATCCGCAGAGACCTTACGGCTCCTGCAGGATGCCGGGATCAGGATCACAATGATTACCGGCGACAACCAGCGCACCGCCCGTGCGATCGCCGCGCAGGCGGGCATCACCGACGTCCGCGCAGAGCAGCTGCCCCCGGACAAGGCCGCGGTCATCGAACAACTCGCAGCCGGGCGCCCAACGGCCATGGTCGGTGACGGCATCAACGATGCCCCCGCCCTTGCGACCGCGACCGTCGGGATCGCCATGGGATTGAAGGGGTCGGCTGCGGCGATCGAGTCCGCCGACGTCGCCTTCACCAGGAACGACCTGCGACTGATCCCTGGCGCCCTCGCCCACGCCCGTCGCGGCCGCCGCATCATGACCGCGAACATCGTGCTCGCCCTCGCGATCATCGTCGTCCTCTTCCCACTCGCGCTCTTCGGTGTGCTCGGGCTAGCCGGCGTGGTCCTCGTGCACGAGATCGCAGAAGTGTTCGTGATCCTCAACGGCGTTCGTGCTGCGCGGCGCCCTGCAGCCCTGCGCGCCCTTGCAGCAACGCCCGAATCCGTCCGCGTCTGACCCACCCGACCTCGACGACAACCGCGCCACCGATCTGGAGATAGCCATTCAGGCGGCTCTTCGAGGCTGAACAAGTCACCCGTCGGCGACCCATCAGTGGGCGAGCCACCCTGCTGCGCGAAGCGAGAGACCGCGAACGCTTCGAAGCGGGGCGGTAGCACCGGAAGCGGATCGATTCGCCAGCTACATAGTCGGCCGAGTTTCCCGCAAGGGGCTGTCCCTCTATCGAGCGACGGGCCGACGATGAAGCTCACGACGAAAGGAGCAACATGCCTACCGGAGACGTTGAGACCTTCCACGAGGACGGCGCATGGCACAACCGCGTGACCGGCGACAGCTCGACCACAGGCGGCCCGCATCAGACGAAAAAGGATGCCGTGGCCGCGGGGCGTGACCTCGCGAGGGAACGTAAGGTTGAGCACATCATCAAGAACGAGAACGGGCAGATTGCGGAGCGCAACAGCTACGGCAACGACCCGCGAGACGTGAAGGGCTGAGCTGTGCCCCTGCCGGCCGGGCTGCGTCCGCCGCTAGGCGTGGCGTTGGCCCGGCCGGTGGAAACGGTCCCGGCCGCGGATGCGCTGCCCGGCGGGGCGAGGTATGAACCGAAGTGGGATGGATTTCGGCTGCTGCTCGTGGTCGACGACGACATCACTTTGTGGTCGAGACAGGGTAAGAACCTCACCCGCGCCTTTCCCGAACTGGTAGCGGCGGCCGCGCAGCTTCCCAACGGTGTCATCCTCGATGGTGAGGCCGTGGTGTGGTCGGACGACCGCCTGGACTTCGATGCGCTGCTGCGCCGCACGAACGGCAGCTCCAGCACCGTCGCAAAGCTCTCCCGCGCACAGCCGGCATCGTATGTGGCCTTCGACATTCTCGCGATCGCGGATCGTGACGCACGCGATCTACGCCTGGACGATCGGCGCACGTTGCTCGAAGAGTTGGCGCGGGAGTGGTCTCCGCCGCTGAACCTCTCTCCTGTCACCGCGGATGCTGCGGAAGCCGCACGGTGGTTCCGTGCGCTCGTGGCGTCGGGGATTGAAGGGCTCGTCGTCAAGGGCGGGGCACAGCCCTACGTCGGCGGCGATCGAACGTGGGTGAAGGTGAAACACCATGACACGCTGGACGTCATCTGTGCCGCCGTGATCGGATCGCGCGAGCGTCCCGAAGAACTCGTGGTCGGGCTGCCGATAGACGGCGAGCTGCGGATCGTGGGCCGCTCGGCACGCCTGGCGGCGAACACGGCGCGGAAACTGGGCCGACTGCTGCAGGAGCCTGCGGCATCTCACCCGTGGCCGCAGGAGGTGAAGCCGGGAGCCCTGAGCCGTTTCAACCGATCAGGACGAGAGCCGGTACGACTGACGCTCGTGCAGCCGCTGGTCGTCGAGATCTCAGCGGACGTGGCGATGGCGGGCCAGTCCTTCCGCCATGTCGTGCGGTTCGTCCGCGCCCGGCCGGAGATCCCCGTCGCGGAGGTCGAGCCCTCCCGCTGATCCAGGGTCACCAGACGTCGGTCGGCGCCGAAATGCGCTGGCACGCTCCCTGCCATATCCAGCACCGCAGCGTCTCATCGTCGATCGTCACCTCGACGCCCACGGCATCCGCGGTCCAGCGCTTCACCTGCACGACGCAGCGCACGTTCGTATCCCCGAACTGCAGCCACGCGTGACCCCATAGGCGCGTTTGCTCGGGAACGATCGTGAGAGGCTGCCCGTGCAACCGCAGCTGGAGTGCGTCGAGGGTACGCAACGGCCCGCGCTTGCGAGCCTCGCGCAGCTCTCGCTGTTCGCCCCTCTGCGCCGGCAGATGCGGGTAGCGCTTGTTCGTTCCCACCGCTACATCGTGGCGTCAGCAGCGGACGTTCGGGGTTTCGGTTAGCCGGCCCTATCGGTCCATCCCGCGATAACGTGTCCTCTGACGCTTGGCAGCGTCACGTGCAACCCGGGTGGCTTCGGCGTCGCGGGCGGTGCAAGCCGTGGCTTCCGCGGCTCGCGCGCTCTGCCGCTTGCGGGCAGTCTCGGTATCGCGCGCCCGTCGTTGCGTCCGATGAGCTGAAGACACGCGGCGGCGATCGATTTCTTCTGTTCGGCGTGCGAAAATCGTCACTGTAGTCGGACGAGCTGCGCAGGATCTTCAATCGCGACATCGCGTCCACTAACTGCAGGCGGTGCCGCCGAACTGCACCCCTCCGTGGTGTTCGTTGGCGCCCAGCCGGGAGTGGTGGGTACAAGGCTGCTCAGGCCGCGCTCTGAAGGGATGGATCGCTCGCCGTGAGTGAAGCGGTCGAAGTGGTCCTCCGTCAAAGCGCCCCCGATCTCCGATAAGGGTGCTCGAAAGTCGGGGAGGGTAGCGCGAGAGAAAAGTATGATCGCGTTCATGGTCTCGTCGGACACTGTCGATCTCACTCGTCGTCTCACCGCCGCCCTCGGTCCGACTCTCGTTTCAACGCTGGCAGGTTCCAGAGACACGCGAGCTGCGCTCAGTTGGAGCGAGGAAGGTGGGAACCGTCCTAGCCAGGACGCACTCCGGCGCCTCGAGTGCGCCGACGCGGTCTGGCGCACGGTTAGCGGCGCCGAAGGTGACCAGGTGGCCCGGCTGTGGTTTGTCGGCGCCAATCCGTTTCTTCATAATGAGGACACTGCGATCACTGCGATCCGTGACGGCCGATTCGATGAAGTCATCGGTGCTGCTCAGGCGCTGGCGGACGATTCATTCACGGGGTAGGCGGCTGCGATCGGTCGTTGTCGACTAGCGCTCGAAGTGCCGCCCGCATTTCGACTCGAGCTGCTTCTGGCGACAGGTTCCCAGCTAGTATTCGCCGAACGCGATCGACCTCCTCGCGGGCCAGTCGATGACCTCCGAGCTGGTGCCCAACCTCGATCGCAGCCAGCACTCGTCGCGCTTGTGGATCCAAAGACGAGTCATTGTTCATTGCTGTCCTCTGAGAATTGATAGCGAGCCCGCGACCCCGGGGGCACTGCCCACGAACGATCTCGTCATCGCTTTGGCGGTCGTCGCAATCTGAGTCGATGTTCGGCCCAGGCCACCTCAAGTCACCTGTCTGCAATTGAGGCGATGACTGCCGCAACCCGGTGAGGGTCGCGGTGGCCGAGCAACCACTGTGCTGGAGTTAGGTGCCTGAGTTCGAGGGACGGGTCCGTCATGAATGCATAGACACGGTCAGCCGGCCAGGACTTTGGGAATGCCTGTCCTACCACTGCGATGCCCTCGACAACCGTGCAGAATCTGTCGAACTGCCACACCGGATATCGACGTTTACGGTTCACGAGGAAGTAGTAGAGGGAGCCCTGCTGCGCGCGCCGTCGGACCTGGCGCAGGCCGATCATCAGGAAGTCGGCTGTTTCGTCATCGCTCCAGGAATCGATGACGGCTTCGAGCCGAAGCCGGTATTCGACGCGAAGCCGGCGGTTCGACCTACCGGGCGCTATGGTCTGGGCTGCCGCTGACTCACTGTCGGTGAGCGCCTCGGCGACGGACGTTTCAGGCGGCGCGAACAGATCGCCTGAGGTCTCGAGTACGAGGTCCACCATCGTGTGGAGCAGTGCGTCGACGAGCTTCCAATCGCGCCCAGCTTCCGCCGCGGCCTGCACAAGGCGCGTGAACGATTCGAGAACTGCTTCGATCCCCTCCTGGTCCTGGTCCTGGTCCTGGCGGTGGTCCTGGCCGTTGTCGCGATCGCGACTGCTGTCTTGATATGAGAGGGAACCTCCCTCAGGGTCTTGCGGCGCGCCGGGCACTGGACACCTCCGATGCCTCAAGCGCGTCGGCGACGCGGCGCGGATCGTTTCCGCGCATCAACCAATCGACCGGGGAAACTAAGCCGCCGTCTCCCTCAAGGTGCCGGTTCGGGGTCGTCATGAACGAGTTGATCGTCACTGTTGCCCAGTGCTTTGGGATGGCGGGAACAACGGTTGAGGCTCCCGGCACAACTTTGAATTTCGGGCGCCCGGCGAACTGCCAGGACGGGTACCGCAATTGCGAGCCGCATCCCACAGCATGCAGGTAGCCACGGCGGGTGAGCCGTCGCAAGACAGTCGGAGTCACACGCAGCAGCACGTGCGCGGCGTCCGCACTCAGCGAGTCCTCCGACTCAACGCGGTTCGCCAAGGACTCCCCGGGGCGCTCATGGCTGCTTTCGCGCGCTCGGGTGTTCCGCGCTCGAGACTGCGCGCGGAAGCGCGGACCTACTCTCAGACTCCGCGCCACTTGCTTGTCGTACCCGATATAGCCACGACGACGCCATTCGATGGCTACATGCCGACGGAGATCATTGGCTGCGCGTCGGCGATCCGAAGCGTCCCAATCCGTCGGAAGACGAGACGGTATTCCGCCCGACTCGGGGAGCAAGTGTTCGAAAAGCTCCCGAAACGTAGGTCCCTGCGAGTGGCGACGCCGATACTGGGCTATGAAGATCGCGGCGGCCAGCGCCCATTCGTCAGCTGTGTCGTCGCTTGTGAGCTCCTCGAAGGCGTAGCTCCAGGCTGCGGGCGGGGGGTGCTTTGTGGTTCGCCACCAAGCCGACCATGCCGTTTGTGCCACGATCACCCTCACAATCGCGGTCGCACGCGACGGGCCTGCCCTGCGGTGCGACCGCGGTGTCCGAAGGGCGGGCAGCACACGTGCAGAGTGGAGAGGATCCGGCAGAAGTCGATTGTTTCGTATGGCCACCAAAATTATGGCATACCTGTAAGCCCATACCGGTAAGCAATCCCGGAAACGCTAGAGACGTGACTGGGCGCAGGCGGACGAGCGACGTCGAATGGGCTGTGTTCGCACAGAGCCTCGGCGTGCGCCTCCGCCAGCTTCGGCAAGAAGCTGGATTGAGCCAGGAAGAGGTGGCTTCACGCGCGAACCTCAGCCGTTTCATCTATCGGCAGTACGAGAGCGGTGAGTCGAGGCGAGGCGAGCCGATGAACCCGGCGTTGCGTTCTATCATCGCGATCTCGCAGGTATTCGAAGTGTCGATCGACACGCTGCTTCCGCACCCTTTTCCCGACCTTCGCAGTCGTTGAGCCGCTGCTGTCGGGAGACGGTGACCTGGCCCTCTGCTGAGCTTCCAGAGCGCCAGCAGGACTCTCAGATCGATCGGAGATGTGGGCGCCCGGTGGACCGAAGGGGTGCGGGTGACCGGCGCCCACGTCCGGCAGAGTCCGCAGTATCCACCAACCTCCGGAATCCTGCTTTCTCTGACCTGGCGTTCGGAATGCCCTGCGCATTCGAGGGCACCTGCAACCGCGACACCCTCGCAGGCTCTCAATGAGTCACCGATCGATGTGTCAGACACGCTCTAGGTGGTCGGGGACAACCGGCCGTCTTCGAGCAACGCCGCAACGTACGTGGAGCGGGAAACAGCGAGCGCTTCATACCACTTGACGGCTGTGCGAATGTGTATGCCTGTGAGCGCCGCGAGGATAGTGGGATGGAGCTGGCCGGCCAGCGACGTGCGAGCGCCCCTGCGGGTATTCGCAACGGAAAGCCCTGCCCGATGCAACCTCGAGGTCAAGGTGGTGTTTGCGAGGTGGTACCCCGATCGCGTGCCCGGGAATAGCCAGAAGGTGTCTTCGACGGTGTGCTGTAAGCGCTGAGCTTCTCTCGCCTCCTGGGTTGCCAACGCAACGAGCCCGAGTTCCTCTGGCAGGTAGAGCGTCTCCGGGCCGAGGTCGATTCGCGCCAAGCCGTCCGAAGTGTCGATCTGATCCAATGTGATGCGAACGAGGCGATACGGATCGACTCCGTAGAGCAGCAGCAGCGCTCCCGCGAGCTTCGTCCCCGGCGCGAGAGACGCATCGTGCAGGATCTGGTGTAGCAGCGACTTTCGTTCCTCATCTGCTGGTCCTCCTGGTGTGGGGCCGGGGGGCTTCCTTCGGAAAACCGTCAACTCTCTGGCGAGACCGTTCCGCCTTGCCCACCTCAAGAATCCCGTTACACGATGCCGCTCCGTTCCCGTGAGCGCCCACTCATCGAGTTGCGACTGAGTGATATCGCGTAAGGAGATCCTGCGTTGATCGAACCAGCTCAGCAGGTCGATGACGATATACAGCTCACGTCGGCGTGACGTGGTCCGCGACCCCATGATCGGTGCAGGCAGTGCCTGGAGCTCCCGCACGTGCTTCCATCGTGCGTATTGAATGAACGCCGTTCTCTCAGTTGCGCCAGCGATATTCTCTGCGATGTCTGGTATCCACAGTTCGAATCTCCTCAGGTGGAAATCGACTGGCTCGAGAACTCCGTACTCGACGAGGAGAGAGCGAACGTGTCGCGTTGTCTGATCGACTCCGATGTCGTCGAGAGCTTCGTGCGTGATGGGGGTATCGGCCGAGAGCAGCGTCTCTAGTATTCGAAACGATTTCGTGCTGAGGAAGACATGGAGGTCCTTGCCCGCGGAATGCGCCAACAACCCGTCGCGAACTGCCGTCATCTCAGGGTGGAGTGAAAGCGCTTGCGAGGAGAACAGGGACGCAATGATGTTCCTGATCGTGCATCGGTCGCACAGTCCGGACCGCCGAACTCGTCCACGCTCGCCACACACGGCACAGTCATTGAAACTCGCCGGGTGATGGCGCCAACAGTGGTCACAATATGGCGCCCCGTCGACTCGGGCTATGACAGGACGGATGTTGCCGCAGCCTGCGCATTGATGGCCGGGTTTACGTCGACACGTGGCGCAGAGCGGGTTGCCGAGATCGTCTCGGGCGTGTACTCGGCGCATGGCCCCGCAGCTGAAGCATCGCACGACCTTACGACGGCACTTCTCGCAGACAGCGCGCGATGTGCCTGCGAATCGGCATTCTCCTATTAGGCCGCACCTGGTGCAGGTGTCCACTGCGGCGGCGAGACGGCACGATGAGCAGAGTGGCTCCTTGTCGCGCCATGAAGCTACCGGGCGTAGTTTGTGACAGGAACTGCACGTGCGTAGCCTATCCGGCAGCGTACGAGCACAGGTCTGACATAGCGGTGAGCCGTCCGGGAGTCTGGAAGAGACCGGGGCAATCTTCTTGCATTTGCTGCAGCTCTGCGCCCGTGCCTTCGTGGCGCACGGTGTGCAGGTTCGGCCCTGACTCGTTCGGTTCGGGAGTGGCTTTTCCGTCCGGCACACTGCGCATAGGACGGGAGGTAGGTCAGGAGAGTGTTCTCGCAGCTCGAGGTACAGGCGACCGAGAGCGGGGGTGCCGCTGGCCGGGTTGCTCAGCAGGGCTATTGGGTCGGATGCGAGTTCGAGTGCTACCTGAAGCTGTTTGGCGACGTTCGGAGACGCCGCCTCCAGTGCTCGTTCGACCTCCGAAGCGGTCACAGTGAGTCCGGCAGTTTCCGTCGCGGTGACCGCGATCCTGGTGCGTCTGTCGCAGAGACTGCGCCAGCAGGGTCGGCAGTACGCCAATTCGCCCGAACGCCGCGCGTTGCGGACGCTGTTGCCGCACTCCGCACAGTCGAGAGTCGTGCGCGTAAGCGTCTGGGCACAGGAAGGACACATCCGCGCCGACGCAACGCTAACGAGCGAGCGCTTGGGCGTAGCAGAGCATCTCTCGCAGGCGGGCAGGCGAAAGTGTTGCTGCGACGGGTCCGCTTCCCACACGATTCTGTGTAGCGCGCGTGGCATGCGAACATCACCGCGGATGGGCATAGAGGGATCATCCGTCAATGCAGCGAGCAGGCGGCGCGCCTGTGAGGTGCTGGTCAACACCGCAGTAGTGGCTGCCGCCACTGCGTCTGTGAAGCTCGGCTCGGCGTCGGGCGTAAGGATTGCTATGACTTTTTGGACAAGTTCATCAAGTGGGTGCATCTGGGAGGATTTGGGCTCGTTTGGGCCGCGCGCCGCTGGCTCTCAAGGCCGACGACCCGCCGGGGACATCGGCGTTGAGGGCGGTTCCCGTGCGTACGGAAGGGGTGTTGGCGGCGACTGGGCGGATGAGGTCGTCCGCGCTGCACTTCAAGATGTCCATGAGAGCGACGAGCACGTGGAGGTTGAGCCGGTCGGGCTTCTCAGTGACGAGTCGGTAGACCTGGCTGTAGGACATGTCGACGTCCCGAGACTTGAGCGCCCTCTGGATGTCGGCCGCTTTGAAAAGGCGCGCGGAGTTCATCAGGTCACGTAGGCACCACTCGTACTCGATCACTCTCACGATTTAACCGTGTTCAGGCTCTCCTGTGACCTTTCGAATCGCGTCTCGCATCATGCTGTTCATAAAATCCGATGCGAGGTGCGTGTAGATCGCGGTCGTGGACGCGTAGGTATGGCCGAGTTGTTCCTGGATGAACTTTGCGTCGACCTTCTGCAGCGCGAGGCCTGTGGCATAGGAGTGACGGAGCGAGTGGGGGGTCAGCGAGGGGTCGAGGGACAGCTCGTCCCGATAGAACGCGAAGCGGTCAGCGATGTCACGCGGCTTCATTCGGGTGCCTCTCTCGGTGAGGAATATGGTGTTACCGGAGATCCCCGGCTTCGCGAGGAGCGGCCGCACCTCGCTGAGGTAGTCCTGTAACGCCTCGACAGCCCACTCGTAGAGGGTCGCGACTGTGCGACTCTTCGGACCGCTCCCCTGGGAACCTTTGCCCATCCGAACTTGGACAACGCCGATGTTGCCGAACTGCGGTTGTCTCGGGGATCGGAATAGGTCGGTGATCTCGAGGTGGCATGCCTCATTTGCCCTCAATCCCCATGCGAATATCACTTTAAAGAGAGTGGCGTCTCGGTATGCGAGCGTGGCGCCCTTCCTCTTCTCTGTTAGTCGAATGTCTACTTCCCGATCCGCTCGGTCAAAAAGCAGCTGTAACTCATCCGACGAGAGTCCACGACGCCTGGGGTCGCCATCCACTCCCGGAGTGTGCCGAATGGAGTTCTCTTCGTGCACGATCTGGACCGGGTGCGTGCCAAATCGGTCCTCGCACTCCTCGACCCACGCGTAGTGAGGCGACAACAAGTACTCGCAGAAACCACGGATCGAGTATTGATAGTTGCGGCGCGTGGACAACGCTAGCCCCCGCGCTTCCAGTTCCGACGCCCACTCGTCGAACATCCGCGACGACCAGTTCCAAGGCCACTCGTCTACGAACTCTTGAAACGCGCACACCTGCGACTGGCTGCGAGCTACGAACGCCTTCCGGAGGCCGCGGCCGCCACGCATCTGAGCCCCCCACCCCGCGACCATGCCCGCGAAAACTGTCTCCCGCTCGTGTAGAAACTCCACCCCGGGGGTCAGGTGCAGCTTCGCTGAACCGGGGGGCAACTCGTTCGCGGCCATGAGACTCCTTCCGTTTAACGGTTCAATCATGCGTTAAGCGGAAGATTTTCGCAAGGAGTGTCCATCCGACGCGGTTCGGGACGTGGCTCACAGTGCAAAGATGTAGGCTGGATGCACCTCGAAGCGCCGGAATTTCTTTCTTTTAAAGGAACTTCGCTCGCTCCAGGTTGTAGATGCAGAACCATCCGACACCCCACGCGGCGATCAGCAGCCAGTGGCGGCGCTCCGGGAGCCGGATGCCGTGCCGCAGCGCGATGATCGTCAGCACGAGGGTGCCCACGGCCATGCGCAGCAGCGCCAAGGCCCCGGGGTCGTAGTGCGGCCCCGCGCCACGGATCCCGATGAAGGCCGAGGCCCAGAGCACCACCGTCACCACTGCCGCGAGCAGGACCAAGGCGCCGCGCGATCGCGCCGGCGAGCCCTGCGGGTCGAGCCGCTCCGATGCCCTGATGTCCTGTCGCACCGTCCGATCCTGGCACCGGCCGCCGACATCGGCGATGCGCGGAAGCGACAGCCGTCGTCGCATTCCCGCCAGCGTCGCCGCGGGGCACTGCTAACGTCGAAGAGCAGCCACTGTCCGGGCAGGTCGAGCGTTCCGCTCCCACCGGGGAAGAACTGTCCTCCTCTCCCGGATACGGCTGCGCCCGATACATGACGGAAGAGTTTGAGGACGATACGTGACGAACAGTGAACGAGTAGCGATCATCGGCGCCGGCCCCTCGGGGATGGCGCAGCTGCGGGCCTTCGAATCCGCAGCCCGTGCGGGGGCGGAGATCCCCGAACTGGTCTGCTTCGAGAAGCAGGCCGACTGGGGCGGCCAGTGGAACTACACCTGGCGCACCGGGCTGGACGAGTACGGCGAGCCCGTGCACTCCAGCATGTACCGCAACCTGTGGTCGAACGGCCCGAAGGAGGCCCTGGAGTTCGCCGACTACACCTTCGACGAGCACTTCGGACGGCCGATCTCGTCGTACCCGCCGCGTCCGGTGCTGTGGGACTACATCGCCGGGCGCCTCGCGAAGACGCAGGTGCGCGACCTCATCCGCTTCGAGACCGCGGTGCGCTGGGTGGAGTTCGACGAGGACCGTGAGGTGTTCCGTCTCACCAGCGAGCACCTGCCGACCGGGCGCACGACCACGGAGGAGTTCAACCGGGTCGTCGTGGCCAGCGGACACTTCTCCTTCCCGAACGTGCCGCACTTCGACGGCATCGAGACCTTCCCCGGATCCGTCGCCCACGCGCACGACTTCCGGGGCGCGGAGGCCCTCGCCGGGCGGGACGTGCTCGTGATCGGGTCGAGCTACTCGGCGGAGGACATCGGCAGCCAGGCCTTCAAGATGGGCGCCCGCTCGGTCACCGCGAGCTACCGGACCGCGCCGATGGGCTACGACTGGCCGGAGGGCTTCGAGGAGCGCCCGTGCGTCGAGCGCTTCGAGGGCCGCACCGTGCACTTCGCCGACGGCACCTCGAAGGAGGTCGACGCGGTCATCCTCTGCACCGGCTACCTGCACAAGTACCCGTTCCTGCCCGCGGAGCTCGCCCTGTCCTCGCCGAACAACGTCTACCCCGACGGGCTGTACCGGGGCGTGCTCTGGCAGGGCAACCCGCGCCTCGCCTACCTCGGCGCGCAGGACCAGTGGTTCACGTTCAACATGTTCGACGCGCAGGCGTGGTTCGTGCGCGACGTCATCCTGGGCCGGATCGCCCTGCCCGACGAGGGCGAGCGCGCCGCGTCCATCGCCGCGTGGCGGAAGCGGTTCGCGGAGATCGACTCGGCGGCGACGGAGATCCGCTTCCAGGCCGACTACATTCGCGACCTGCTGGAGTGCACCGACTATCCGGCGTTCGACCTCGATCGCGTCGTGGAGATCTTCCTCGCCTGGAAGCGGGACAAGAAGGCCGACATCATGGGCTACCGCGACCGCGTGTACCCCTCGGTCATGACCGGGACGCTCGCCGCCGCACACCACACCCCGTGGCTGGACGAGCTCGACGACTCCCTCGAGCGCTATCTCGAGGCCGACGCGCTCCTCGTCTGATCGCCGACCCACCCCCTTCCGGTCGTCCCACCCCTTTTCGTACGTCCGCAAGGGGGTGGGGCGCACGGGAAGGGGTGGGTCACGGCCGGGCCCGACGCCGCCCGATCCCCACGACGAGCGCGGCCGTGGCGAGGATGATCGCGGCGATGAGGAGCACCCAGAGCGCGACGCCGCCGTAGCCGCCGTTCAGTGCGGGATCGAGGAAGGGGTACGGGTACCACCACGGGTTCCCGGTCGCGGGTGCGGTCACGAGGTTCGCGCGGAGCAGCGTGTAGACCACCCACACGATGGGGAAGATCGCGGCGATCCCCACGGTGCCCCAGCCGAGGGCACGACGACGCGGCGCGAACAGCACGTCGGCGAGCAGGACGAGCGGGATGACGACGTGCAGCACCTCGTTCGACCAGGCGACCGTGGCCCCCTGCGGCAGCGCGATCCCGCGGAGCAGCGTGTTGTAGACGACGCCCGTGACGATCATGTAGGTGCTCGCGCACACGAGCAGCGTCGCCAGCCACGTCGGCTCGACTCTCGCGTCGCGGTGCGTCAGCCCCCAGATCCCGCCGACGGCCAGCACCACCGCGGCCAGCACGTTGGAGAGGATCGTGAAGAAGCTGAAGAAGTTCGCTAACACGGTGGGCAGGTGCGCGCCCCACGCGGTGTCCGCGGCGAGGGCGATCTCCAGCGTGCGCACGAGCTGCGCGACGATCGCCGCCACCGCGAGCGCCGCCGCCGAGAGTCGGACATAGAGCCACCACCGCGTCATCGCCACCTCCGTCGCCACTGTAGCGGCCCCCTCTGCCGTCCCGCCCGGCACGATGCGGGACCGAAAAGGTGCCTCCGCGGCCCCGGGAAGGTGCGTATTCCGTCCCGTATCGGCCTTCCCGGGGGCTGTCCGAGGCCTGCCGATAGGATGGGAGCGCCCGAAGAGGGCCAGCTCATCGGCCGGTGCAAACCCGGCGAAAGCCAAGGGGTTACCCATGCCAGGAATCGTTATCGTCGGCGTGCAGTGGGGAGACGAAGGAAAGGGCAAGGCCACCGATCTGCTCGGTGAGCGCACCGACTGGGTGGTGAAGTTCAACGGCGGGAACAACGCCGGGCACACCGTCGTCGTGGGCGATGAGAAGTACGCCCTGCACCTGCTGCCCTCCGGCATCCTGTCGCCCGGCGTGAACCCGGTCATCGGCAACGGCGTGGTCATCGACCTCGAGGTGCTCTTCTCCGAGCTGGAGGCCCTGTCCGCCCGTGGCATCGACGTCTCGCGGCTCAAGGTCAGCGCCAACGCGCACATCATCACCCAGTACCACCGCACACTCGACAAGGTCACCGAGCGCTTCCTCGGCAAGCGCAACATCGGCACCACCGGCCGCGGCATCGGTCCGGCCTACGCCGACAAGATCAACCGCGTGGGCATCCGCGTGCAGGACCTCTTCGACGAGAACATCCTGCGCCAGAAGGTCGAGGGCGCCCTCGACCAGAAGAACCACCTCCTGGTGAAGGTCTTCAACCGCCGCGCCGTCACCTGCGACGAGATCGTCGACGACCTGCTCTCCTACGCCGAGCGTCTGCGCCCGATGGTCGCCGACACGGGCTACCTCATCGACCAGGCCCTGAACCGCGGCGAGGTCGTCGTGTTCGAGGGCGGCCAGGCCACGATGCTCGACATCGACCACGGCACCTACCCGTTCGTCACCTCGTCCTCGGCCACGGCCGGCGGCGCCTCGACCGGCTCCGGGGTCGGCCCCGGCGCCCTCGACCGCATCGTGGGCATCGTCAAGGCCTACACGACCCGCGTCGGCTCCGGTCCGTTCCCGACCGAGCTGTTCGACGAGCAGGGCGAGTGGCTGCGCAAGCAGGGCTTCGAGTTCGGCACCACGACCGGGCGTCCGCGCCGCGTGGGCTGGTACGACGCCCCCATCACGCGGTACGCCACGCGCATCAACGGCATCACCGACCTCGTGCTCACGAAGCTCGACATCCTCACCGGGCTCGAGAAGATCCCGGTGTGCGTGGCCTACGACGTGGACGGGGAGCGGTTCGACGAGGTGCCGGTGAACCAGACCGACTTCCACCACGCGAAGCCGATCCTGGAGTACTTCCCCGGGTGGAGCGAGGACATCTCGACCGCGCGCACCTTCGAGGACCTTCCGCAGACGGCGCAGGACTACGTGCTCGCGCTGGAGGAGATGAGCAACACGCGCATCTCGGTGATCGGCGTCGGTCCGGAGCGCGATCAGGTGATCGTGCGCCACGACCTGCTCGACTGACCGGCATGACGCGGTTCTGGCTCGGGGGCTACGGCCCGGCGATGGAGGGCTCCGCCGAGGGGATCGGCGTGCTGGCAGGCGACGAGGGCCGTGAGGCCGCGACGCTCGCCTACCGCGGACCCGTGACGCAGACGCCGTCGCCGTCGTGGCTGGCGGCGCATCCGTCCCTCGACGTCGTGTACGCGGCGTTGGAGGGCGACGCCGCCCTGCAGGCGTTCGCGCGCACGGGGGAGCTGGCGCTGACGCCGCTCGGCGATCCGGTGGCGACGGGGGACGGCGTCTGTCATCTCGCGGTGTCGCCGAACGGCCAGACGCTCGTCGCCAGCTGCTACGGCGACGGGCGGGTCGTCCGTTTCGGACTCGCCGCGGATGGTCGTCTCGTGCCGGCGAAGGAGGATGCGGCGGCAGCCCTGCGTGCCGCCCTCTTCGGCGACGGCGACCCGGATGCGGCCCCCGCCACGCCCGCCGGGGACGGCATCGCGGCGGTCGACCCGTACGGCGCCACGGGCCGCGCATCTCACGCGCACGCCGCCGCCTTCCTGCCGGACGGCCGCGTGGCGACGACCGACCTCGGCTTCGATCTCGTCCGGTTCTGGCGCCTGCAGGGCCCCGGGCTCGTCCTCGACCAGGAGGTCGTGCTCCCGCGCGGCACCGGTCCGCGCCACATGGTCGTGCATCCGAGCGGTCACCTGCATGTCGTGACCGAGTACTCCTGCGAGGTCTTCACGCTCGCGGCCGCCGCCGACGGCACCTGGGGTGTCGTCTCCTCGGCTCCGGCCAGCCCCATCGCGCAGGTCGGCGTGGACTTCCCTGCCGAGCTCACCCGCTCCAAGGACGGTCAGTTCCTCTACACCGCCCTCCGTGGCAGCAACACCATCGCGGCGCTGCGGGTGCGCGGCAGCGGCGATGCCCTGGAGCCGGTCGCGCTCGCCGACTCCGGAGTCGACTGGCCGCGACACCACCTCGTCTACCAGGGCAAGCTCCTCGTCGCCGGTCAGCGCTCCGACACCGTCACGCTGCTCGACCTCGACGAGCGGACGGGAGCACCGCTCGGAGTCCGGCACGAGGCGCAGGCTCCCGCGCCGACGAGCATCCTCCCGCTCCGCTGACTCCCTTCCGGACCTGCGTCCATCCGGGACTTGACCTCAACCATTCTTGAGGTTCTAGCGTCGTCCTCATGACGACCGAGACCGGGCGCACCGCGCCGTCCACGCCCGCCCCGTCCCGCATCCTCGGCGGCGAGTACGTCTGGATCACGATCGGCGCGTGCGCCCTCGTGTTCCTCGGCGCCTTCGAATCGCTGGCGGTCACCACGGTGATGCCGGCGGTCAGCGCCGACCTCGACGGCGAGCGGCTGTACGCGCTGGCCTTCGCCGGACCGCTCGCGACGAGCGTGATCGGCATGGTGGTCGCCGGCAACTGGTCCGATCGGCGGGGCCCCGTGGCGCCGCTATACGCGTCCGTCGCCCTGTTCACCGTGGGACTGCTCGTCGCGGGGCTCGCGCCGACCATGGAGGTCCTCGTCGCGGGACGCTTCGCGCAGGGGCTCGGCAACGGCGGACTCATGGTGGCTCTCTACGTCGTGGTCGCCCGGGTGTACCCGACGTCCCTGCATCCGGCGATCTTCGCGGGGTTCGCCGCCGCGTGGGTCATCCCCTCGCTGATCGGTCCGACGATCGCGGGTGCGGTCACGGAGGTATGGAGCTGGCACTGGGTCTTCCTCGGGGTCGTGGTGCTCGTCGTGCTCGCGCTGCTGATGGTCGTCCCGGCCCTCCGCGGCCTCGCGCGCAGCGGAGACGCCACCACGCCGTGGGCTCTCGGACGGCTGGGGTGGTCGGTGCTCGCCGCCTCCGCCGTGCTCGCCCTCGACCTCGTGGGCGAGGTCCCGGTCGCCGGGCCGTTCCTGTCGGCGGCCGCGGTCGTGATCGCGATCGCGGCGGTGCGCCCGCTCCTTCCGCGGGGCGCGCTCATCGCCCGCCGGGGCCTGCCGTCGGTGATCCTGGTGCGCGGTCTCGGGGCGGCGGCGTTCTTCGGGGCGCAGATCTACCTGCCGTACCTGCTCACCGATCGGTACCTGCTGTCGCCGACCCTCGCCGGGCTCGCGCTGACCGGGGGTGCGCTCGCCTGGTCGGCGGCGGCGACCGTCCAGGGGCGGATGGGCGAGCGCCTGTCGAGCGTGACCGCGGTGCGGGTGGGGACGGTCCTCGTGGTCATCGGGATCGCCTTGATCCTGGCGATCACGGTTACGCAGGCCACCCCGCTGCTCGCCGCCCTCGCCTGGGTCGTCGCGGGTGCGGGCATGGGGTTGATGAGCCCGCGATCCAGTGCGCTCGTCCTCGCGATGTCCTCCCCGGCGGAGCAGGGGTTCAACAGCGGGGCGATGACCGTGGCCGACTCCTTCGGAAGCGCGCTCGCCCTCGCCGTCACGGGCTCGCTCTTCGTCACGCTCGGGGCCATTGCCGGAGTGGATGCGTTCGCGGGAGTGTTCGCGCTCGCCGCGGTGATCGGTGCGGCGGCGGCCGTCCTCGCCCCGCGGACCAGGAGTGTGGAGCCCGCTGCGGAGTGATTTGCGCGGGATGTGCGGGCGCCCCTACCCTGGTGAACGGTGTTCAGGTGAACACCGTTCAGGAAGGGACACCCGATGGCATCCACCCCCCGCGACACCTCCGCGACCCTCGGCCGCGTCGCTGTCTTCGCCGCGCTCATCATCGTGCTCGGCACGGTCGTCGTCCCGCTGCCCGGTGGGGTGCCCATCACCGGACAGACGCTCGCCGTCATGCTGGCCGGTCTCGTCCTCGGCCCCCGGGTCGCACCGTGGTCGGTCGCCCTCGTCCTCGTGCTCGCGGCGGTCGGTCTTCCCGTCCTCGCGGGCGGACGCGGAGGTCTCGGGGTCTTCGTCGGCCCCACGGCCGGGTACCTGCTCGGCTGGATCGCGGGCGTCGTCGTCATCGGACTCCTGATGCGCACCGGCCGCCCGACCTGGTGGCGTACCGCGCTCGCGGCCCTCGTCGGCGGTGTGCTCGTCGTCTACGCCTTCGGCATCCCCGTCCAGGCCCTCGTCACCGGCGTTCCCCTCGACCTCACGGCCCTCTCGACCCTGGCCTTCCTCCCGGGCGACCTCATCAAGGTGACCGCGGCGACCCTCATCGTCGTGGCCCTCCGTCGCGCCTATCCCCGGGCCTTCGCCGACACGCGTCCCGCGCGCCCCGCCGTCGTCGCCTGACCCCAGTACGGTCCCGGACGGTCCCGTCGGCACCGTCCGTCCCGTCGACTCCGTCTGTCCCGTCGACTCCGTCGGTCCTGTTGCGGATGCACGACCAGGACACGGCTGCCGGCGGATCGCCCCGTCCCGGTCGTGCATCCGTCCCGAGGTCGTGCATCCGGAACGTCTGCCCGACCCTTCTGACCCGACCCTTCCGACCGGACCCTTCTGACCGGACCCTTCTGACCGGACCCTTCTGACCCGACCTCTCTGACGGGACCACGAAGAACGACTCGGCTGGGATCGAACCACCCCCGGGCTGGTCCGGGCAGTCCCGGTCGTTCAGGTTTCGGATGCACGACCGGGGGACGGCTGCCGGGGGATCGTCCCGTCCGAGTCGTGCGGCCGTCCTCAGGTCGTGCATCCGAAACGTCGGAGGAAGGAACGTCGTGCATCCAGGTCGTGCACCCGGAACATCGGAACCGGGAACCGAACGGGAAGGACGGGCATATCGGCGGACGGGAACAACTCACCCGTGACTCGACGTTCCTCATGAGCGAGACTGGGCCACGGACCGCCGCGGCCACGAGAGGGGCGAGCATGACTGCTGCCGACAAGACCGACGAATACGACCTCATCGTGCTGGGCGGTGGTCCGGTCGGGGAGAACGTGGCGGACCGTGCCGTGCAGGGCGGTCTCACCGCGATCATCGTGGAGAGCGAGCTCGTCGGCGGGGAGTGCTCGTACTGGGCGTGCATGCCGTCGAAGGCGCTGCTCCGCTCGGCCCAGGCGCTCCGTGCCGCGCAGCACGTCGCCGGCGCCGCGCAGGCCGTGACCGGCTCCCTCGACGTGCGCGCGGTGTTCGAGCGTCGCGACTCCTTCACGAGCAACTGGTCCGACGACGGGCAGGTGAAGTGGCTGGAGTCCGCCCACATCGACCTCGCCCGGGGGCACGGCCGGCTGACCGGCGAGCGCGAGGTGACGGTGACCGACCAGGACGGCGGCACCCGGGTGCTGCGCGCGCGCCACGCGGTCGCCATCAGCACCGGTTCGGATGCGGTCATCCCGCCGATCGAGGGTCTGCGGGAGGCCTCGCCCTGGACGAGCCGCGAGGCGACCAGCGCCGAGGAGCTGCCCGACAGTCTCGCGGTCATCGGCGGCGGCGTGGTCGCGGTCGAGATGGCCACCGCGTACGCCGCGCTCGGCTCGTCGGTGACGCTGCTCGCGCGCAGCGGGCTGCTGGGCGGGATGGAGCCCTTCGCCGGAGAGCGGGTGGCCGACGGCCTGCGTGAGCTCGGCGTCGACGTCCGCACCGACACCGGTACGACGGCGGTGCACCGCGACGGTGACCGGGTCACGATCACTCTCGACAACGGCGAGACGGTGACCGCGGCGGAGGTGCTCGTCGCGACCGGACGCTCTCCCCGCAGCGCCGACATCGGGCTCGACGCGGTCGGACTCGAGCCGGGCCGCTGGATCGAGACGGACGACACCCTCCGCGTCCCCGGGCACGACTGGCTGTACGCCGTCGGCGACGTCAACGGCCGCGTGCTGCTGACCCACCAGGGCAAGTACCAGGCGCGCGCCGCGGGCGACGTCATCGTCGCGCGGGCGAAGGGCGACGCGGTGGACGACGCGCCCTGGGGCCGTCACGTCGCCACGGCCGACCACGCCGCGGTGCCCCAGGTCACCTTCTCGATCCCGGAGGTCGGGTCCGTCGGACTCACCGAGGCGGCAGCGAAGGACGCCGGCACCGCCGTCCGCGTCGTCGACTACGACCTCGGGTGGGTGGCGGGCGCGAGCCTGTACGAGGACGGCTTCGCCGGGCAGGCGCGCCTGGTCGTCGACTCCGACCGCGACGTCGTGATCGGTGCGACGTTCGTCGGCCCCGAGGTCGCCGAGCTCGTGCAGGCCGCGACCACCGCGATCGTCGGCGAGGTCCCGATCGCCCGACTCTGGCACGCCGTGCCCTCCTACCCCACGATCAGCGAGATCTGGCTGCGGCTGCTGGAGGGCTACGGCCGCGACTCGGCCTGATCCGGGCAATCCGATCCCGGTCGCGTGACGAACAGAACGCGCATTGTGTCCCAGATTGACGACCACGCGCGCAACCCCGTGCCGGATGTCGCACCCGTCTTATACGCTCGAACCCACATCCGAGGAGGCAGGACCATGAAGGCTGTACTCGCAGGAAACGTCATCGCCGAGGCCGACCAGGACGACCTCATCCGCATCGAGGGGAACTGGTACTTCCCGCCGGCAGCCGTCGCGCCGGACGTCCTCGTCGAGAGCCCCACGCCGTACACCTGTCCGTGGAAGGGCGAGTGCCAGTACTACTCCGTCCAGGTCGACGGAGAGCTGCACAAGGATCTCGCGTGGTCGTACCCGCACCCGTACCCGTCGGCGTTCGACCGGGTCGGCAAGGACTTCTCCGGCTACGTCGCCTTCGCCCCGGGCGTCGAGGTCTCGGCCTAGTCCC
Organism: Microbacterium sp. HSID17254; assembly: GCF_003989315.1. Lineage (NCBI taxonomy): Bacteria > Bacillati > Actinomycetota > Actinomycetes > Micrococcales > Microbacteriaceae > Microbacterium > Microbacterium sp. HSID17254. The sequence continues at coordinate 8,619 of NZ_RBLT01000024.1, read as the reverse complement.
ACACGACCCACGACCGCACGTCCGCACGACCGTCGGAGAGACACCCTCATGATCGAGTTCCGCAACGTCACGAAGCGCTTCCCCGACGGAACGCTCGCCGTCGACGACTTCAGCCTCGTGCTGCCCTCCCGCAAGACCACCGTGTTCGTCGGCTCGTCCGGCTGCGGCAAGACCACCCTGCTGCGGATGATCAACCGCATGGTGGAGCCGACGTCGGGAGAGGTCGAGATCGACGGGGAGAGCGTGCTCTCGGGCGACCCGGTCGCCCTGCGCCGGCGCATCGGCTATGTGATGCAGAACTCCGGGCTCATGCCGCACTTCACCGTCATCGACAACGTGGCCACCGTGCTGCGGCTGAACGGAGTGAAGCGCGCGCAGGCGCACGAGCGTGCTCGCGAGCTGCTCACGACCGTCGGCCTCGACCAGGCGCTCGCCGACCGGTACCCGAGTCAGTTGTCGGGTGGTCAGCAGCAGCGTGTCGGGGTGGCCCGCGGGCTCGCCGCCGATCCGAATATCCTCCTCATGGACGAGCCGTTCGGTGCGGTCGACCCCATCGTCCGCGCCGACCTCCAGCAGGAGACCCTGCGGCTGCAGCACGAGCTCGACAAGACGGTCGTGTTCGTCACGCACGACATCGACGAGGCCTTCCTCCTCGGCGACCAGGTCGTCATCCTCGACAAGGGCGCCCGGATCGTGCAGGTCGGCAGCCCCAGCGAGATCATCGAGAACCCGGCCGACGACTTCGTCTCCTCCTTCATCGGGGCCGACCGCGGCCGCCGCGCGCTGCACCTCAAGCAGACCCCGCGGGGAACCGTGGTCGTCGACTCCGAGGGCCGCACGCAGGGGGCGATCGTCGATGCGCCGGAGGGCGTGGTCGACGGAGCCGACACGGTAAAGGCGGCCCCGTGAACTGGGTCGGCGACAACCTCGGGCTGATCCTCGAGCTCACCGCGGTGCACCTGCAGCAGAGCGCGATCGCGATCGTGCTCGGTTTCGTGCTGGCGCTCCCGCTGGGGTGGGTGGCCTGGCGCTATCAGCTTGTGAAGGGTCCGGTCATCGTCCTCACCGGGCTGCTCTACACGATCCCCTCCCTCGCCCTCCTCATCCTGCTGCCGTCGGTGGCGGGCTACCCGGCGCGCAGCCCGGCCAACCTCGTCATCGGCCTGACGATCTACGCGATCGCGATCCTCGTCCGCGCGGTGTCCGACGGCCTGGACTCGGTCGACCCCGCGATCCGGCAGTCGGCGGTCGCGATGGGCTACGGCGGGTTCCGCCGCTTCTGGACGGTCGACTTCCCGCTCGCCGGGCCGGTCATCCTCGCGGGCCTCCGAGTGGCGGCGGTGAGCACCATCTCGCTCGCGACGGTCGGCATCCTCGTCGGCGTCACGAACCTCGGCTACCTGTTCACGAACGGCCTCCAGCGCCGCATCCTCGCCGAGGTCTTCACCGGCATCGTCGCCGTCGTCGTCATCGCCCTGGTCATCGATCTCCTGCTGGTCCTCCTCGGGCGGGCCCTCATGCCGTGGACGCGGGCGGCGGCCACCCCTGCCGCTGCGCGGCGGACGATCACGTTGAGGACGGCCGCATGAACGTGTTCACCGAGGCCTTCGCCTGGCTGTTCTCTCCCGACCGCTGGGTCGGGACGTACTCGCTCCCCGTCCTGTTCAGCCAGCACGTCTTCTACACGGTGGTCTCCGTGCTGATCGCCGCGGTGATCGCCGTACCGCTCGGCTGGCTCATCGGGCACACCGGGAAGGGGCGGGAGATCGCGGTCGCCGTCTCCGGAGCGGCCCGCGCCATCCCGTCCTTCGGCCTCATGGTGCTGCTGGTGCTCCTGCTCGGGGTGCTGCGCACGCCCCTCGCGGCGATCATCACCTTCGTCGTCCTGGCGATCCCGTCCCTGCTGGCCGGCGCCTACACGGGCCTGGAGGCGGTCGATCGCCGCACCATCGACGCGGCGCGGGCGATGGGGATGACCGGCTGGCAGGTGTTCTGGAAGGTCGAGGTGCCGCTCGGCATGCCGCTGCTGGTCGGCGGCCTCCGCTCGGCGCTGCTGCAGGTCATCGCCACGGTGACGATCGCGGCCTACGTGAACCTCGGCGGCCTCGGCTGGCCGATCATCCAGGGCATCCCGCTCCGCCGCTTCGACCAGGTGCTCGGCGGCGCGATCCTCGTCGCGGTGCTCGCGCTCCTCGTCGACCTCCTGCTCGCGCTCGCCCAGCACGCCGCGGTGCCCCGCGGTGTGCGCACCCGTCCGCAACGCCGCCGCGCTCGGGCAACCGCCCGCGCGGCCGCACCCGCCTGAACCACAGCATCGTCCCCCAGAGAAGAGGAAGTCCATGTTCACTGCACGAAAGTCCCGCCTCGCCCTTGCCGGCGGCGTCGCGCTCGCCGCCGCCCTCGCCCTCTCCGGCTGCGCCAACAGCAACCCGCTGGACGCGCCGACCGACGACGCCGGCGACGGTGGGGGCAGCGACACCATCGTCATCGGCTCGCAGGCCTACTACTCGAACGAGATCATCGCCGAGATCTACGCGCAGGCGCTCGAGGCCGCCGACTTCGACGTCGACCGTCAGTTCAGCATCGGCCAGCGCGACGCCTACATGCCGGACGTCGAGTCCGGGGCGATCGACCTGTTCCCCGAGTACACGGGCAACCTGCTCGAGTACCTGGACAAGGATGCGACCGCCACCAGCCCGGACGACGTCTACGCGGCCCTGAAGGACGCGCTCCCGGACGGCCTCACCGCGCTCGACTACGCCGAGGCCTCCGACCAGGACACCTACACGGTGCTCAAGAGCTTCGCCGAGGAGAACGACCTCACCTCGATCGCCGACCTCGCGGACGTCACCACCCCGGTCACGATCGGCGCGGCTCCGGAGTTCGAGCAGCGTCCGTACGGTCCCGCCGCGGCCAAGGAGGTCTACGGCGTCGACCTGGCGTTCTCGGCCACCGGTCCCACGACGCTGGAGTCGCTGCTCGCCGGCGAGATCCAGGTCGCGGACATCTACTCGGCCGACCCGGCCTTCCAGACCGAGGACATCGTGGCGCTGGAAGACCCGGAGAACATCATCCTGGCCTCGAACGTGGTCCCGATCGCTTCCAGCGACGTGGCCGACGAGATCGCCGACGTCATCAACGGCATCAGCGCCAAGCTGACCGCCGAGGAGCTCGTCGCCCTCAACGTGCAGAGCACGGTCGACCAGAAGTCGGCGGAGGACATCGCGAAGCAGTGGCTGACGGACAACGACCTCATCTGAGTCGTCTCCCCGCGAAGCGCCCGGCCCTCAGGGGTCGGGCGCTTCGTCGTTCTCGACCGCCGCGTGCACAGCTTCGGAGATCTCGCCCGACACGCCGCGGAGGACCCTGGGCTCACGGCGTGTCGCCTCGGATCTCCGAAGTTGTGCAGGGGTGGGGTCAGGTGCGGGAGTCCTGCTTCGGCACGACCACCTGCTTGACGATGATGAGGATCGAGGCGGTGACGGGCACGGCCACGAGGGCGCCGAGCAGACCGAGGAGCGTGCCGCCGGCGAGGGCGCCGATGACGACGAGCGAGCCCGGCACGGCCACCGCCTTGTTCATGACCCGGGGGGTGAGCACGTACGCCTCGATCTGCATGTAGACGAGGTAGATCGCGGCGAAGACCAGCGCGGCGATCGGGTTCGTGAACAGCGCGAGGATGGTGCCGATCATCCAGAACAGCACGGAGCCGACGAGCGGGATGAGTGTGACGCAGAAGGCGATCGCGGCCATGAGCGGCGGGAACGGCAGGCCGAGCACGGTGTAGAGGATGAGGGCGAGGGTCGCGTTGCAGAACGCGAGGATGACCATCCCCATCACGTAGCCGCCGACCGAATCGGTGATCTGCTGGGAGATGTCGCCGGCGCGGTCGCGGTCGCGGGCCGGGACGAGACGCAGCATCCCCTGGCGCATGGCCGGCAGGGTCGCGAGGAAGTACAGCGTCAGCACGAGCACCACGATCGCGCCCGAGATCCCGCTCGCGATGGACGCGCCCACCTGGAGCGCCCCGCCGCCGATCGTCGCGAGGTTGCCGAAGTCGGAGAGGAACTTCTGCACCTCCGACACGAGGTCCTGGAACTGGTCACCGAACTGGTTGTTGAGGGTGGCGTAGAGGTCGGACTTCGTGAAGTCCTGGATCATGCCGGGGACCGACTTCACGAACCCCGCGATCTGATCGACGACGATGGGCACGATCATCCAGAGGACGAGGGCCACGACGACGATGAGAGCGAGGATCGTCACCACGACGGAGAGCGCGCGGGAGATACCGCGGCGTTCGAGGAAGCGGACGGCCGGGTCGAGGCCGAGCGCGGCGAACAGGGCGAGCGCGATGTAGATGAGGACGGTGGAGAGGTTGTAGAGCGCGCTGCCGATCACGATCGCCCCGAGGCCTCCGAGGGTCACGAGGAACCCGAAGACGAACGGCCGATCGATCCGCGTCCAGAACGAGCGGCTGGGCGTGGTCGGCTCGATCACCACGGGGACGGACGGCTTCGCGGCGGCATCGGGCGCCTCCACCGCGGCTCCGACCAGCGCGGCGTCGACGGGGGCGGGGACGGAGTCCGGGGCGGGACCGCCCTGGCCGTCGTGCGGAGCGGAGGCCGGCGACTGGTCGTTGCTCATGAGCACACGATAGCGGTGCCCCTCGTCGGAGGCCGGGTGATCCGCGGCTCTAGAGTAGGGGCATGACTGCCGCTGAGGATCCGAAGGCCGAACTGCTCCGGCTGCGTGCGAGCATCGACAACATCGACGCGGCCCTGATCTTCCTGCTCGCGGAGCGGTTCCGCGCCACACAGCAGGTGGGCCACCTCAAGGCCGAGCACGCGATGCCGCCGTCCGACCCGAACCGTGAGGAGCAGCAGGTCGCCCGGCTCCGCGCGCTCGCGGAGGACGCCCACCTCGACCCGGAGTTCGCGGAGAAGTGGTTCAACTTCGTCGTGGCCGAGGTCATCCGCCACCATACCGAGGCCGCCGAGGGGCGCTGAGCCCGAGCGTCAGGCCCCGCGCTCGGCGAGCAGCCGGTCGCGCACCTCGCGCCGCAGCACCTTGCCGATGAGCGACCGGGGGAGGTCGTCGACGGCGGTGATCCGGCGCGGCACCTTGTAGGCGGTCAGGTGGGTGCGGCAGAAGTCGCGGAGCCCGTCCATGTCCGCCGCCGCGCCCTCGCGGAGCACCACTGCCGCGGCGACCTCCTCGCCGCCGCTCGCCCGAGGGAGCCCCACGACGGCGGCGGCGACGACGTCCGGGTGGGCTTCCAGCGCGCTCTCCACCTCGCTGGGCGCGACGTTGAAGCCGCCGGTGATGATGAGCTCCTTCCGGCGGTCGACGATGGTGACGAACCCGTCGGGAGAGACCTCGGCGATGTCGCCGGTGCGGAGCCAGCCGTCCGGCAACAGGGTCTCGGCCGTATCGCCGGGGCGCCCCCAGTACCCCTGGAAGACCTGCGGTCCGCGCAGCAGCAGCTCACCGGGCTCGCCCGTGGGCACGTCGACATCGGGGTCGTCGGGGTCGACGACGCGGATCTCCGTGCTCGGGAACGGGACGCCGACGGTGCCGGGGCGCCGCGTCGGACCCATCGGGTTGCCGAGCGCGACCGGGGAGGCCTCGGTCATCCCGTACCCCTCGACGAGCAGTCCCCCGGTGGCCTCCTCCCAGCGTCGCACCGTCGCCACGGGGAGGCTCATGGCCCCGGAGATCGCGAACCGCACCGTCGAGAGGTCCACCGTGCCGCGGGCGGCCGCGCGGGCCAGCTGGTCGTAGATGGGCGGGACGGCGGGGAGGAAGGTCGGCGGGCTCGTGCGGGCGGCGTCCATGACCAGGCTCACATCGAAGGCCGGGAACAGCACCACCTTCGCCCCGATGCTCAACGCGAACGTGAGGCACAGGGTGAGTCCGTAGGCGTGGAAGAGCGGAAGCACGGCGTAGAAAGTCTCCTCGCCGTCGCGGAGTCCTGGCACCCAGGCCCGCCCCTGCATCGCGTTGGCCCGCAGATTCGCGTGGGTGAGGATGGCGCCCTTGGGGATCCCGGTCGTCCCGCTCGTGTACTGCAGGACGGCGGTGTCGCCCAGCGACGGCCCGGGGGTGCGGCGGGGGAGCCGCCGGTGCGACACGAGCTTCTTCCACGGCGTCAGGTGCCGCGCGCGGGGCGTGCCGGTCAGCTTCGCCCGCGATGCCCGGGCCTTCGGGACGGGGAGTCGCAGCAGGAGGCGCTTCGACAGGGGCATCGCCGCCGTGAGGTCGACGCTCACGATGTGGCCGACCCGGAGGTCGTCGGGGAACCCCGCGACGGTGTCGGCGACCTTGTCCCACACGATCGCGACGCGGGCCCCGTGGTCCTCGAACTGGTGGCGCAGCTCCCGCGCGGTGTAGAGCGGGTTGTGCTCGACGACGATCGCGCCGAGGCGCAGGACCGCGTAGAACGCGACGACGTGCTGCGGGCAGTTCGGCAGCACCAGCGCCACCCGGTCGCCCTTCGTGACCCCGAGGTGGCGGAGTCCCTCCGCGGCGCGGTCGATCTGCTCGCCGAGCTCCCGGTAGGTGGTCACGGCACCGAAGAACTCGAGGGCGGGGCGGCGCGCATACCGCCGGATGCCGGCGGCCAGCATCTGCGGCAGGGTCTGCGTCGGCTCGTCGATGTCGGCCGGCACGCCCTCGGCATAGGAGCGGAGCCAGGGACGGGAAGACAGCGGCGCGTCGGTCATGCCCTCATCTTCCGACACGGACCTGTGCTCCGCCTCCCCCTTGCGCTCACCACCGTTCGGCGTGCAGTCACCCGTCCGCGAGGACGCTCATGACGATGGCGTCGACCCACTCGCCGTCCCAGCGCAGCGCCTCCCGACGCCGGCCCTCGACGACGAACCCGGCCTTCTCGTAGGCGCGCTGCGCCCGCGGGTTGAACGCGTACACCTCGAGCTCCACGCGATGCAGTCCCACGGTGTCGAAGGCGTGCCGGATGACCGCGCGCGTCGCCTCGGTCCCGTATCCGGCGCCGAACCACCGCGGGCCGGCGAGGGCGATGCGGAAACCGGCCGAGCCGTTGTCCTCGTCCAGGTCGCTGAGGACCACCTCGCCGATGTGCGCGCCGTCGTCGCGACGGAGGATCGCCCAATCCGCCCGGTCGTCCCGGTCGGCGAGCGACCGGAGCCAGGTCTCGACGCCCTCGCGGGTGAAGCGCGCGTGGGTGCCGGTCAGCCGCAGCACCTCGGGCTCCTGCAGGGCCGCCCAGGTGCCGTCGAGATGCTCCGGTCCGAGCGGCACGAGGTCCAGCCGCTCGGTGGTCAGGGTGGGGACGGGAGTGAGGGAGAGCGCCATCAGACGGGGAGCACCCGCCCCGAGACGATGCCCTCGACCGCGCGCACGTACGCTTGGCCGACCTCGTCGTCGGTGACAGGGCGGTGGCCGGGGAAGGCCGAGAAGTACCCGGGGGAGTTCGCCAGCACGTCGGGGGAGACCGCATTGATGCGGATCCCCCGCGGGGCCTCGGCCGCCGCCGTGATCACGAACGACTCCAGGGCGCCGTTGGCCATCGCCGCCGCCGCTCCCGTCGCGATCGGCTCCCGCGCGAGCACGCCGCTGGTGAGGGTGATGGAGCCGCCGTCGGTCACGTGGTCGAGGGCGACCCGCACGACGTCGAGCTGCGCGAGGGTCTTCCCGGTGAAGGCGGCGAGATAGTCGTCGCGGTCGAGATCGGTGAGCGGCTTGAAGGGCACGGAGCCCACGGCGACCACGACGGCGTCGACCGGGCCGACCCGCTCGAAGAGGCTGCGGATGGAGGCGGGGTCGGTCACGTCCACGTTCTGCTCGCCGGAGCGGGACGCCCGCACGACCTCGTGTCCCCGCACGTCGAGGGTGGCGGCGACCACCCCGCCGATGCTGCCGGTCGCGCCGATCACGAGTACCTTCATGCGGATTCCCTCCCAGGACGGATCGAGACGACGGACGGCCGCCTCGCGGGATCGAGTCTCCCATCCCTTCCGGGCGGGAGGGGACGGATGACGGGCGCGTCCGTCAGCGCGGGCTGAACTCGGCGGCCACCACGCGGGTCGCCGCGCCCAGCAGGACGGCGTCGTCGAGCGCGCTCGGCACCACGGTCGGTCCGAGGGAGGGGTGCGAGGCGGCACGGACCGCGGCGGCCGTCGCGTCCACGAACTCCGGGGAGACGATCCCGTCCGGACCGCTCAGGACGATCGTGGGCAGGTCGACGGCGGCGGCGATGACCGAGAGCGACGTGCCGAGCCGGGCGCCGGCGGCGGTGAGCACCGTCGCGTGGTCTGCGCCCGGCGTCTCCAGGCGCCGGGCGATCGCGGGAGCCGCGGCCCACGCGTGGACGCAGCCGTCGCGGCCGCACAGGCACAGCTCGCCGGGGTCGCCACCCGCACCGACGTGCGCGAGCTCGCGGGCGCCGATGGAGCGTTCCACCGGGGCGCCGTCGTCGCCGACGACGCGGATCGCGGTGCCGATGCGGGTGCCGATGCGGACGAGCAGGAAGTCGGTGCCGACGGAGCCGAACCGCTGCGCGGCGTCGGCCACGAGATCGGCGTCGTCGAACAGGTGGACGGGCGCGTCGAGGACGTCCGCGAGTCGAGGGCCGAGACCGAG
>NZ_RBLT01000219.1:0-304 GCF_003989315.1 Microbacterium sp. HSID17254 | reverse complement strand
GACGTCGTCGCCCGCGCGGGCGAGGATCACCTGGGAGTCGGGGTCCTGGAGCACGAGCCCGGCGCGCCCGCGAGTCGCCACCGCCGGAGCGTCGTCGACGAGGAGCTCCCCCGCGCTCTCGCCCTCCCGCGGCCAGATCTCCGGCGGCGGCAGGCCGAGGTTCCCGCACCCGAACGGGACGTCGTCGCCCGCGCGGGCGAGGATCACCTGGGAGTCGGGGTCCTGGAGCACGAGCCCGGCGCGCCCGCGAGTCGCCACCGCCGGAGCGTCGTCGACGAGGAGCTCCCCCGCGCTCTCGCCCTCC